>NZ_JBFAIA010000236.1:0-10679 GCF_040654455.1 Nonomuraea sp. NPDC050691 | reverse complement strand
CGGTGTGGCGGAACGGCTCGGTCGCGTTGTCGGAGGCGCCGTGCCCGCGGGCGTCTGGCGCGATGACCCGGTGCCGGGCGGCGAAGACCGGCACCAGTTCGGCGAACGTGGCGCGCTCTACGTTCGGTGGGGCAAAGCGACCAGAGGTAGTCCACCCAAGAGACGCAGCGTGCTGACCGTCTTTCCCTGGTCGGTGCGAGTAGTCGACCAATGGGTGAACGAGTTTCGGCACCTGTTCCCGACGGCCAGCACGGGGACCGCCCTCTGGCCGAGCGAGCGCTCGCCGCGCCTGCAGCTGGATCCTCTGGGCGCCAGGTTCGCCGAGTACCGCGAGGCGGTGGGTCTGCCGCCGGAGATCGGCCTGCATTGCCTGCGGCACTCCTACGTAACTCACCTCATTGAGGGCGGTTACGACCCGTTATTCGTCCAGCACCAGGTCGGGCACTCATATGCGTCGACGACCGCCCTATATACGTCGGTGTCGTCGGATTTCTGCAACCGCGTCCTACGTCAAGCACTCGACCGCACCATCAGCCGCGCCCTGAACCGTCCAGGCCAGGGAGGCACACCATGACCAGACGCCTGAACTTCCACTGGCACCTTCGACAGATCATGGCTGCCCACGACATGTGGAAGACGACCGACCTGATCCCGCTACTGCGCGAGCGCGGTGTGAAGCTGTCTTCGGCCCAGGTCTACCGACTGGTCGCCGACAAACCCGAACGCCTGTCGATGCGCACGCTCATCTCGCTTTGCGACATCTTCGACTGCACCCCAGCCAACCTGATCGAGCCCTATGCCGAAACGACCGCCCGCAAGAAGGTGGCCGGAGATCAGTCCGTTGTGGAACTCACGCACGACATCCGCCCAGAACGAGCCCGCATCCTGGACGACGAACCGTGAGCCGCCCGCGCAAGCCCCGACCACGCCCGGCACCAGATCCAGACCGTTACATCGCCTGCGCTCGCTGCGGAGAACACCATCTCACTGCCGCCAACTGGCCAGAGGGTCCGATCTGCATGTATTGCTATCAAGCCGCCAAGCGCCGCGCCGGCGTCTGCGCCGGCTGCGGCCATCAAGGCATGACCCCCGGGCTCGACGCGGCCGGCCAACCGACTTGCCTCGAGTGCAGCCGAATACCCCTCGACCTCACTTGTCACCAATGCGGCGCCGAAACCTGGCTCGCCAAGAAGAACACCTGCTGGGCTTGCGAGCTCAAGAGTCTCCTCACCAAGCTTCTCGCCGACTCCGAAGGAGTGGTCCGGCCCGAATTGGTCCCATTGATCACTACCCTGACCGGGATGCGCCGACCCAATAGCGGAGTCACCTGGATCCGGACGAACCCCAAGGTCGTCACCCTGCTTAGAGCGCTCGGCAACGGCACCCTGCCGATGAACCACGCTGCACTTGACGCCCTGCCTAAGTCCCAGACGGTCGAGTACATTCGCGAACTCCTCGTGGCGCAAGGGATACTGCCCTTCCGCGACCGTTACGTCGCTGGGTATGAACGCTGGCTCGCGGCCAAACTGGCCAGCATCGAAAGCCCCGAGCAGCGCAAGATCGTCGAGCAGTTCGGACGCTGGCACCATCTCCGTCGTCTCCGCGCCCAAGCCGCCCGGGCACCCGTCACCGAGAACGCCTTCCTGCACGCCAAACAGTCAACGACGATCGCCACCGGGTTCCTCCACTGGCTTCACGAACGCGGACGCCACGTCCATGCCTGCACGCAGCACGACATCGACACTTGGCTCTCCACCGGACCAAGCACCCGGCAACAGGTCGACGACTTCCTCGGCTGGGCGGTGCGACAGCGCCTCATCAAAGGCATCACGATCCCCGGCCGGCCCTACCTCGGCCACCCGCACATAGGGGACACCGTCTCGAACTCCTACGCATGTTGCTTCTCCACGAGACCATGCCCGCTGATCACCGAATCGCAGGTTGCCTCATCCTGCTCTTCGGCCAGCCTGTCCAGCGCATCGCGCGCATGCGGACCGATCACGTCAAAGTGATCGGCGAGCTGGTCGAGATACGTCTGAGTCGGGAATGGATCACTGTTCCAGAGCCCTTCGCGACCTTGCTCCGCACCTACCTCAGTAACCGCCCCCACATGAACACCGCCGCCAACCCGGACTCCCCGTGGCTGTTTCCCGGCGGCATGCCCGGCCAGCCGATAACGTCACGAATGATCGTCGACCGACTGAAAAGAGAAGGAATCCCGCCACTCGCCGCACGAAGCGGAACCTGGCTTCAACTCGTCCGTGAGGCCCCACCCTCCGTGCTCGCACAAGCCCTCGGTATTCATCCGATCACGGCCATGCGGTATGCCAAGCTCGCGGGCGCGGACTTCCTCAGCTATCCCCGGCCAGGTGATTCATCGTCGATGTCGATGGATAGCTAGAGTCACAAGCTGAAAGGCCTTTGCGTGCTGGCCGGACGAGCTGTGATCATGCCGCTCATGAGTTGCGTCTTCTGCCGCATCGTCGCCGGCACCGAGCCCTCGCAAACCATCCACGAGGACGAGCACGCCATCGCCTTCCTCAACCTCGCCCAGGCCACCAAGGGTCACACGTTGGTCGTCCCGCGAGCGCACCACCGGGACCTGGGGGAGATCCCAGTGGAGACGGCGGCACACGTGATGCGGGCCGCGGTCGAGGTGTCCCGGCAAGTCGCCGGCGCGCTCGGGGCTGCTGGCGTGAACCTCTGGCACGCCAGCGGCGAGACGGCCTGGCAGAGCGTCTTCCACTTCCACCTCCACGTGGTGCCCCGCTTCGAGTCCACCGACCTCACGCCACCGTGGACGGAGGTCGAGCACCCGGTCGAGTCCCTCAAGGGGTTGGCCGAAGGGATAAGGGCCTGGCGGTGAAGGTGAGCAGTCCACCCAGACAATCATCGTCGATGGATCGCTTGGGCTGCCAGTTAACCCCGATGGGTCGCTTCGGCCAGCCGAACCTTGCTGGGTCATGAGAGGGGTCACGTGATGACCACAACGCCGCTCATCGAGAGCGTCTGGGTCTTTCACCGAACGGGTCAGTGGTGCCCTGGCCGCCGGATGGGAGAGGTTGTCGCCTACGACACGCAGCTCTTGCCCGAGTATCAAGTGGCCGGACGGCCGACCATCGATCGCAGCTTCCTGTTGCTCGACCAAGGCATCCAGTTGACCAGGCCCGCCGTGTTCGAGGGCCCGGTAGAGGGTTGGTGGTACATCGACCTGGTCGAGATTGAACTGACCGAGGCCGGACTTGTCGTTCATGACCTCTACGTTGACTTCCTGGTGCCACCCGGTGCTGATCGCTACCACGTCCTGGACCTCGACGAGCTTGCTGATGCCCTCCACCGGGGCCAGATCACAGCCGCTCAGTGCGCCACGGTCCTTAGCAGAACGCAACGCTTCATCGACCGACACCTGCGTGCCAACGAAGAAGGTTCCGTTGATCCTCCGCACCAGTTTCCGCCGGCCAGCATCGCGGTGCTGGAGTCGCTTCCTTGCTTCTTCGACAAATCACCAAAGACCGACGTGCATCCAGGGCCAGGGACATGACTTGACTCGTCCCAGGTCCTCCAGGGCCGCCTCCCTCGACGGCAACTCATCGGAGTCGAATAGGGCGGGTTACCAGTTGCGACCTGCGGAAACGCCCCTCCCGTCGTTATCGCGGTGGCGAGCGCCGGACTCATCCCCGAACGCCCGGACCGAAACTCGCGGTCGGACACCGCAGCCGTCACCCGCTGTGGCCTGCGGCAACACTCTCAGAGAGAGACGACGCCGTAGCAGCTCTCAGGCTCGGCTCCTGGTGACATGACACGGGACCACGGATAGCCCGTGGTCCCGTGTTGGCGATGTCCCAGGTAGAGGCATCAGTGGCCGAAAGGCGGGCCGGGCAGGGACTGGCCTCGGGGAGGATCGGACCGGATTTAGGCGCTATAGGGACCAAGAGTCACGCCGATGAGCCCGAATCACGTTGGTCTGGCGCGAGTCCTTGTCGGTCGGCTCGGGCCGCCGATCGGATGCCGTCGTTCACCTGCGCCGCAGCTGCGTCAGCAGGTCAGCGATCGTAGGGGGGGTGATGCTCGCTAGGCACGGTCGATGAGCATCTGGACACCGTCGAGGATGCGATCAAGGCCGAAGTCGAGCGGATCAAGCTCGGTGGAGGTGAATGCGCCGTCGGCGATCGCCTTGGTCAGGGCGGGGAAGCGATCGCTGTGGCGGTTGAGTAGTTCGCTGGTCAGGCGGCCCCATTCACGGTTGCGGTCCTCGTCGAAGTCGGCCCGTTGCTGGGCGAGGCTGCGTACCTGACCAGCGACCAGAAGGAAGACCTGGTGGCGTTGGCCGGCGGTCAGGCCGGTTGGTTCCAGGGCGGCGAGTGCGGCGTCCATCCAGGCGAGCTGGTGGGGGCCCATAATCTGTCGGCGCATGGCGGTGGCGGCCAGCAGCCAGGGATGGGCCTGGTAGACCGCCCACTGGCGGTGGGCCCACGCGGAAAGCCGAGCTCGCCAGCCGGAGCCGGCGGCCGACAGGTCGGGAGGTTCGGCGAGGACGGCTTCGACCATCAACTCGACAAGTTCGGTCTTGCCGGGCACGTAGCGGTACAGGGCCATGGCCGAGACGCCGAATTCGGCGGCGACCCTGTTCATCGAGACGGTCTCCAGCCCTTCGGCGTCGGCGAGGGTCACGGCGGCCTGGGCGATGCGCTGGGGGGTGAGGCTGGGCTTGGGTCCGCGGGCGGGTTGGTCCTGTTCGCCCCACAGCAGCGCGATGCCCGTCGGCAGGTCGCGCGCCTTCTTGTCTTTGTTCTCGCGCGGCTTGGCTGCCCTGGCCATGGTTGCTCCCCTTGATGAGGTCGTTCGCGGACGTCGGTTGACACCCTCCCACAACTGTATATAGCTTAAACATCCTTGTTTAGATCATAAACAGTTTAGAGGAGTAACAGATGCTCGGCATCGTCGTCGCCGCAACCGCAAGCGCGGTCATCGCCGTCCCCGCCGCGGGCCTGTTCGGCTACCGTCGGCTCAGGCGCACCGCCCACGCCAAACGACTGCGCATCACCAGCCCGTACGGCATCGAGGAATCCGGCTTCGCCCGCATCGGCGGCATCGACCAATGGATCTCCATCCGCGGCGAAGACCACCGCAACCCGGTGATCCTGGAACTCCACGGCGGCCCTGGCGCCACCAACCTGATCTTCGCCTCGCGCACCCGCGCCTGGGAGCGGCACTTCACGATCGTGCGGTGGGACATGCGCGGCGCCGGCAAGACCTTCGCTCGCGGCGGCCCCGACGGGCAGGGCGACCTGAGCCTGCAGCGACTCGAGCGCGACGCCCTGGAGGTCACCCAGCACATCCGCGCCCGGCTCGGCGTCGACAAAGTCGTGCTGCTCGGCTGCTCCTTCGGCTCCTTCATCGGGCTGCGCCTGGCCCGCAACCACCCGGAGCTGTACTGCGCCTACGTCGGCACCGACCAGAACATCAACGCCGGCGGCCGCGACCACACCGCCTACCGCGCGCTGCTGGACCGGCTCGGCACGGCCGGCAAGCGCAAGGAACTGGCCGCCGTCACCGCGATGGGCCCGGACAGGTCGGCCTGGAGCGTCGAGGACTGGTCACAGTACAACAAGCACACCGTCGGCTCCGACCCGCTCACCTTCGACACCATCAAGACCGTCGTGGTCGGCTCCCTGCTGTCCTCGCCCCTGCACTCCCTGCGCGAGCTGCCCGCCTACGTGAAGGCCATGAGCTTCTCCCAGCGCGTCGCGCCCGAGTCCGCGACCATCGACGAATGGGCCGAAGGCACCACGTTCACCATCCCGTTCTTCATCTTCCAGGGCGAACGCGACGTGATCACCCCGCCCGAGCCGGTCCGGCGGTTCTTCAACGACGTCACCGCACCCGTCAAGGACTTCGCCCTCATCCAGGACGCGAGCCACTTCGCCTCCTTCCGCCACCCCGACCAATTCCTCGACCTGATGCTCACCAAGGTCCGACCCCTGCTCACCAGCCAACCGATCACCTGGTGAAGCGCCACAGCCCTTGACCATCACCAACCCGTCGGCCCGGCGACTGGACACCGGAGCCGCTGCTCGAGTGCCACTCATGGGACCACGGGCCGCCTGTGGTCCCGTGGACGTCAGCCGCGGCCGGCACGTCGGAGCCGGGGGCCGGCCGTTCACTGCCCGTGTCCGGCCGGTAACTGGCATTCAGGTGCCGTGCGGTCCGGCTGGGGGAGCCGGTTCGCCGAGGCGCGGGGCGCCCCGGGCGAGCTGCGGATGATCCCCCGGGAGCGCCCCGTCGCGCCGGCTGCGGGTGCGTCCCGGTCCGGCCGGTTTCGCGTGTCCGCGCAGAGTGATCGGGCGATCACTGGTACGCAGGAGGCGCGGGCCGACTGCTGGAGGGGTCGCCGGCCCGTGCCCGGCGCGCGGCGTCTCCGGCATATCCCGTCGACCGGGGGCGCCCGCGTTCTCCACACCCGGCGAGATCGCCGCTCTACGTCCAACGATCGATGCCGCGGATGTAGCCCAGCACCGTGCGAGACCCGTCGCGCCAACGACCGTGACGGCCGATCACGAGCGGATCCGCGCCGCCGAGGTACACCAAGGAGGGCCGCTTCATGTTCGCGGTCTTGGCCGCGGCCGCGGAGTACGAGTTGGAGCTGCGCGCCGAGCGGCAGGCCGAGGGGATCGCCGCGGCCAAGCGCCGTCAGGAGTCCGGGCAGATGCTTGCCGGCAAGAAGCACATCGGCCGGCCCCGCGCGGTCGGTCCGGCGGAGGAGGCGACGTTGCGCCGTCTGGTCGACGAAGGCGTCAGTGTCACCGAGGCCGCCCGCATCCTGAAGATCTCGCGCAGTACGGCCTACGCCACGCTCGCCAAGCCGGACCAGCCTTCGAAGCTGATCGGAGCGGAGCGTGGCGGTAGGACGCCTCGACTGTCGGCCGGGGGTGAGGCGAGCGAGGTCAGCTGAGCGCGGTCGCCTCGGCGTTCACGCCGGCGGCGATCGTCTCTCAGGCGGTCTGCAGCAGTTTGGCCAGGTCGGCAGGCATCGGCATCGGCTGGGTCAGGCCGACACCTGCGCGGCCGGTGTTGCCTTCGGGAGAGCGGCCCAGCGCGGAGCCGGGCGCGGCCACGATGATTCGCACGACCTGGCCGAGGGCTTCGCGCCGGTCGCGCTGGCGTACGGCGAGGGCGAACATGGCGATGTGGTTGGCCGTGTGCGGCCAGGGCCAAGGCTGGGACAGGATGTGTGCCCGTTCCAGGTGCCACCACCGGGCCTCGTCGGTGGGTGCGGTGCGGGCGGCGCGCATCTCGGCGCGGTAGGCGGCCCGCACGCGGGCGGGCATCGGACGGCCGATCATGGACGGTCCTCCTTGTGCGGTGAACGGGTAGCGGTGAAGCGGTGGCCGTGCGGGGAATCAATGTCCGGCGCCGCGGATGCCGGTCGTGTCGGCCATGGCGGGTGTTAGAGGAACAGGAAGCTGATCGCGGCGGCGGCGATCAGGGTGCCCAGGGTGATGGCCAGGGCGATCTGGCGGGTGGTGTGCCCGTGACCGTGGCCGGCGCCCATCAGGTGTTCTCACCGCGTTCGGGGTGCAGCGCCTCGGTGTGGCCAGTGTGGGCCAGCGCCACATCCAGCAGCATCCGCACGTGCGGGTCGTCAAGCCGGTAGTAGGTCATCCGCCCGGCGCGGCGCGCGGACACGATGCGATGCGCGCGTAGCAGCCGCAGCGCGTGTGATGCCGCCGACTCGCTCAACCCGCTGACCGCCGCCAGGTCGCACACGCACAGCTCACCGTCCAGCAGCGCCACCAGCAGCCCGAGCCGGTTCGGATCCGACAGCAGGCCGAAGACATCGGCGGTGTCGGTCAGATCCTCGCCCGACGGCATCCGCTCCCGCACGGCGGCGACCCGGTCGGCATCGACCAGCCGGGCGGTACAAGCGTCCATCGCCGACGTCTGCTTATCTGAGGAACTGTTCATATGTTCACGGTAGCGAAAGATGATCGTGAACTGTCAACTCCTTCGCGGCGCAGTTCCTCACCGTGGCCGGCGCCGGCATTCCACGCCTGACCAGGTCCCCACTACCGCCGACTGACCGACTGCGCCGGGGCCTCACCCGCGCCGGCGTGGCCGGATCGCGCCTTGCTGCCAGCGCGCCAACCGCAATCTGAGGGCCACCGCAACAGCGCAGTGATCCCCAGTCTGAACCTAGAGACATACTCGTTAGGGCATCTTGACCAGGCAACTTGTGAAGAACGCACTCCCGCTTCCCGCAAGCTTCAACCGTATGATGTACGGTTCGCCTCACGCAGGCGGGAGCGCAGGCGGACCGCCGACAGCGGAGACGGCGGCCTGCCGATCCCGCACCAGCTCGGCGAACTCGGCCCTCCAGGAACCTCGCCGGGCCAGCCGCCCGGCGAGGGCTTCGCCATGCCCTCCCACTGCCTCTGCCAGCTGAAGGAAGCGCCCTGTCATGAGCAGCAAGCGGATCACCGCCGATCAGCGCAATCGAGCCCGCCCGCATCCGGTGGGAGTTCGCCGGAGCGGACGGGGTGGAACATCACCCTCATGTTGGTTGTGCGGAAGGCGCTGTATTTCGGGCTCCTCGCTGCGTTAGGGGCCACGTTCGGCTGGTTCTCGTGGATCGCCGCCGGAATCTTGCTGGCCAAGACCCGCGAGGTGTGGATCTCCGCCCTCGTGGGCGGCCTGCTGGGGGTGGTGATCGACGCCCTGGTGCGCTACCGGCGGACCATGCGGGCCAAGCAGGAAGACGAACCGGTGATCGGGTTCCCCGTCCTCACCGTCCTGCTGTCGGCCTCGGGGACCTTCCTCGCTGCGGCCGGCGAGAACGCGCTGGGCGAGCTGATCAAGGAGGTACGGTGGCCGTTCCTGTTCAGCGTGACCACGTTCTTCGTTGGCGGGCTCGCCGTCCTGGCTCTCACTGAGCTGCTGAGATTCCTCGGCAAAGGGCTGGACGAAGACACCGCGGAGGACGAGGTGGTGCCGATGCTGATGTTGAAGGGGTTCCTGCTCGTGCTCGGCAGCCTGCTGATGGCCGCACCGGTCAGCCTTGCCAACCTCCTGGCGGGCTCGGATGCCGCCTATCCCTCCCTGGCGTCCTGGTGGATGCTCATCGGCATCGTCGCCGGCGTCGCCGTACTGACGGCCAGACACTCTCCGTGGTTCGCGATCGTCGCGAGCGCGATCACGCTCGGCGTGATCGCGGTGTTCTTCGCCCTGGTCGGCCTGGGACCTACCGAGGAGTTGGAAAGGACCGTGCCGGTTTCGGCGCCCAAGTTCGGGTCCCTGATCGCCGGTATCACCCAGGGCCTGCTCGAGGTGCCGGACGTTCCTGCGCAGACGTGGACAGCGGCGCAGGCGCAGTTACGTGCCGGCGCCTCGGGAGAGCTGATCGAGCCCGAGATTCCGCCCTTCGTCTCCGGGCCGCTGAGCTTCATCGCCGGCTGCGATCGCATGCCCGCTCAGCCGAGCGTCTTCGCGCCCGACACGTATCTGACACGCAAACACGCGCTGTGCGGGAAGATCGAGGCCACGACCAACGCGGAGTGGACACGCTCCCTGATCGTCGTCGGCTTCTTCTGCGCGGCGCTGGTTTGGGCCACGCGGCTGGAGCGGCGCTGGCGGCCCGAGGACTACGAGCGCCATCCCATCCGTGGCTACGACAGGGCCCTGCTGGGACTGGCGTTGCTCGGTCTGCTGGCCGGCCTGCTGACGCTCCGCTCGGGCGGCTATTGACCGCGCGGGCAGTCGGTCACCCAGATCGCCCGCGAGCTCGGCGTGGGGCGGTCGACGCTGTATCGGGCGCTGGAGAACGACGAGGCGACCGCCGTGGGCACCGGCTCTGGCTCATAACCCGACGGCGCGAATGAACCGAGCGCGGTTGCCGGGCTGCCGGCCCCAGAACCCCTGAAGAGACGGTCATCGCCGGCCTCTGCCTCGAAGGCGACGCGGGGGGTGTCTTAGGCAGCTCCCATCCCGACACCCCACGCTTGCCGCACTCTCGCCCGATGGACGCTCAAATGATGTGAGCCACCGATTCGGCCGCCAGCAGTGCCACGGCGAGGGGTAAGCGCTCGTACAGCACCTGGTGGCCGTGCCGGCGTGCGGTCAGCAGCCCGGCGTCGCGCAGTACTGACAGGTGGGCCGACACGGACGACGGCGCCAGGCCGTGGCGATGGGCGAGCGCCGTCGTCGAGGCGGGTTCGTCCAGGTCGACCAGGATGGCGGCCCGGGTCCGGCCGACGAGCCGAACCAGCGCGCCCGGCGCTCCCGCGGCAGGGGCCTGCCAGAGCGTGCCCACGCCCCTGGCCGGATAGATCACCGTGGGCTGCCACGGCTCGGCGAAGCCACTTACCACGTCTGGCCAGACGAAGACGTTGGGCACCATCAACACGCCTCGGCCGTCCGCATGCTGTGCCCCCGGAAAATCGTGCGGCGTCCTGTGGAGGAGCGTGTCGTCTGACCAGGCCAGATCCGGATGCAGGTCGGCGAAGAGCGCCTCCCATCCGCCTGCCGCCAGCCGCCCCGACCGGTGGGCGATGTCCGCTTCCAGCAGGGCCCGAATGCTGGCCCAGTGCTGGGCCAGCAGGGCGTGCCAGGCCCGCTCGGTGAGGTCGGCCAGCTCCTGTACCGTTCGCGCGGGGTCGGCGAGCGCCTGCTTGCCCTCCGGGGAT
>NZ_JBFAIA010000235.1:0-10690 GCF_040654455.1 Nonomuraea sp. NPDC050691 | reverse complement strand
TCCGAGACGGCCGACACCGTCGTGGTGGGCAGCCGGGGGCTCGGCGGGTTCGCCGCGCCGCGCCGCACGGCCTGACCGGCCTGCCTGGCAGCTCGCCGGTCGTCAGCGTCGCCGGCGTCGCCCTCGGCGGCGGGCTGAGCTGGTTCGGCCGCGCGTACGGCTGGGTCGCCGACAGCGTCACCGCGTTCGACGTCGTCGACGCCGGCGGGCGACCGCGGCACGTCACCGCGGACGCCGACCTCGACCTGTTCTGGGCGCTGCGCGGCGGGGGCGGCGACTTCGCGATCGTCACCGCGCTGGAGCTGGCCCTGCATCCCGCGCCGCGCCTGTACGGCGGCCGCGTCCTGTGGACCGCCGAGCACGCCCCCGCCGTCATGGACGCCTACCGGTGGATCACCGCCACGGCCCCGGACGAGCTGACCGTCTGGCTGGACCTGCTCCACTTCCCCGGCGCCGACCCCATGGTCGCCGTCGACGCCACCTACCTCGGCGACCCGGCCGAGGCCCGGGATTTGCTGGCCCCGCTGGACCGCCTGGCGGCGCCGCTGTCCGACAGCAGAGGCGTCATGTCGGCCGCCGAGCTCGGCTCCATCACCGCCGAGCCCACCGACCCCGGCGCCGGCTCCTCCCGGGGCGAGCTGCTGACCGGGCTCGACGAGACGGCGGCCAAGATGCTGCTGGCCGACCCCGTCGCGCCGCTGCTGAGCGTGCAGATCCGGCACCTGGGGGGCGCGCTGGCCCGCCCGTCCGACAGCCCGCACGGCGCTCTGGCCGAGCCGTACGCGCTGTACCTGTTCGGCATCCCCGCCGACCCGGCCACGGCCGAGGCCGTCACGGCCAGGCAGCGCGACCTCGCAGGCGCCCTCCCGGTCAGCGGCCGCAAGCCGTACACCTTCCTCAACCCCGGCGAGACCGCGGCCGACGCCTTCACGCCGGAGGCCCTGGCCCGGCTGCGGACCGTCAAACGCCGCCACGACCCGCAGGACGTCTTCCGCGCCAACTTCCCGGTCGGCGGCTGAACCCGCGTCGGACGGCGCGGGTTCAGCCGCCGACCGGCCGGGCGGGCGCGGCACGGGGCGGGTGCGTCCCGGGATCTGGCGGGCTTCCCGAGGTGAGGACGGTCGGGGGTGGGCTTCCAGACCTGAGGCCGGTCGGGCCGGAAGGGCGGCCGGGGTGGTCGGGGAGGGCGGACGGTCAGGGCGGCCATCGGGAGAGCGTTGAGGTGTCAGGAGGGGAGCCGGTACGGGGACAGGTCCAGCGGCGGGGGCTCGCCGAGCGCGAGCCGCGCGGCGAGGAGCCCAGCGAACGGCCCCGCCGTCAGCCCGTACGCGCTCAGCCCCGTGGCGACCACCACCCGCTCGCCCACACGGCACACCAGGGGCGGACCGCCCGCCCGCACGGGCCGCAGCCCCACCCGCGTCTCGGTCACCGCCGCCCCGGCCAGGCCGGGCGCGAGCCGGAGCCCGGCGCGCAACACCTCGTCCAGCCCGCCCATCGTGACGCGCGGCACGAACCCCACGTCCTCGACCGTCGCCCCCATGACCACGCGGGACCCGGGGAAGCCCAGCAGGTACGGGCCGACGTGGGGAAGCACGATCGGCCACCCGGCCGTGTCGACGCCGTCGAGGGTCGCGTGCACGATCTGGCCGCGGCGCGGGAACACGGGGACCTCCACGCCGAGCGGCCGGCACACGGCCCCGCTCCAGGCCCCGGCCGCCACGACCACCACATCGGCCGCGACCCTTTCCCCGACCGCGTCGCCCGCCCTCGCCCGCCCCGCCACACGTCCGTGGCCCACCGCAGGCGACCCGCCTTTCGCGGTTCCCGACCCAGGACCATCCTCCGCCGTACCCGCTGAGGAACTGCCTTTCGCGGTCCCCGGCCCAGGCTCACCCTGGGCCGTACCCGCAGAGGACTCGCCTTCCGCGAACCGGGACCCCGGCCCGCCGTCCTGCGACTTACAGGTGTCGGAGTCCCACGCGTCCGCCCGCGACCCGGGGTGAGCAGCGGGGAGAGGGGCCGCCTGCCGCCACGACCCGTCGCCACCCACGTCCGCCCGCCCGTGCGCGCCCAGCCCCGACCCGCCATGCCCTGGCGCGGGACCGGCCGACGGGGGAGCGCCCCGATCGCCGCCGAGGTCGTCGGCCGGGTAGGCGTCCGCGTCGACGGGACGCAGCAGGACCTCGCCCCCAGCCGTAAGGGCCGCCGTGCCGGCGCGCAGCTCGGCCCCCTGCCGCACCGCAGCGCGCAGCAGCGCGTCACGTACGGCCCGGCCGTCCACTCGTGCCGCCCCGGGCACGTGGATCGCGCTCAACCCCTCAGCCAGCGGCGGGAACAACTGCGAAGGATCGGGCACCACGGTCACCTCGCCCATCTCGGGCGCTTCAGCGTGCCGCCGCTCCAGCAGCGCCCGCACCGGCCCGAGCTCCGCCGGGTCCTCGGCGACCAGCAGCGCCCCCACCCGCTCGTACCCGATGTCCTCGCCGAGCGCCTCCACCAGTTCCGGATAGTGCCGCGCGCCCAGGCGGGCCAGGGCGTACCAGGCGTCGTCCTCGGGATGGTCCACCCACGGGCACACGATTCCCGCCCCGGCCGCCGTGGCCTGTCCCTCCAGAGCCGCGTCCACCACGATGACGTCCGCTCCGCGACGGCTCAGGTGGTACGCGGTGCTTGCCCCGACGATCCCGCTTCCGATCACTACGACCCGCATGCCGCCATGATTCCAGTCAGGCCGGAACACCAGCGGCCGGACAAAACGCTTGGACATGATCGGAAGGCGTCGCTAGGGTTGGGACCCATGTCCAGCCCCGAGGCGTCAAGACCTTAGCCACCGGTCGTCCGGTGGCCTCTTTCGACGTCGCCCGGCACCCCTCCCGCCCCCACTGAGGCCGGAGGGCACTCGCGCGCGTCCGCTGCCGCCACCGAACCACCGCCAGCGCGGGCCGTGTCCGCCTCGACCAGCACGTCACTCCCGTGACGCTGGAGGACCTCAGCACGCCGGCCGCGCCCACCCGTCTCCGGCACCTCGGCTCTCCGACGCCCGGGCTCGCTCGATGCACCCGGTCCTCTCGTCGCCCGGATTTCCCGGCGCGCAGAGGCTCCCGATGCCTCGGAGCTCGCGGAGCACGCGATGTTCGCCCCGGAAGCGGGTGGGCGCGTGCCGTGCCGGAGCCTCCCCCGTGGCGCCGATGGCCGCGCCGCAGCCGCCTCCGGCTGTGACGCCCCACCGCCTTCCGGAGAGCACGGCCGGCGGCCCGCATCCGTTCGCCTGTCGATCCGATCCATGACATTCGATCCATGACATTCGATCCACGACATTCCGATCCACGACATCGTTGCGGAGTTTCGCCGTGCCTTTCGCCCTTCATCTCCTCGGACTGGCGGTGTTCGCCATGGGAACGTCCGAGTTCATGCTGTCCGGCCTCGTCCCGGACATCGCCTCCGACCTGCGCGTCTCCGTCCCGGCGGCCGGGTCGCTCACCTCGGCGTTCGCCGCCGGGATGATCGTCGGAGCCCCTCTGATGGCCGCGCTCAGCATGCGCTGGCCCCGCCGCCGGGCACTGCTCGTGTTCCTGGTCTCGTTCCTGCTCCTGCATGTCCTCGGCGCGGTCACCGCGAGCTTCGAGGTGCTGCTGGCCACCCGGTTCGCCGGGGCCGTGGCCAACGCCGGGTTCCTCGCGGTGGCCGTGGCCACCGCCGCCGCGATGGCGCCACCGGGGGCCAAGGGGCGCGCCACGTCGATCCTCCTCGGCGGCGTCACCCTGGCCTGCGTCGCCGGCGTCCCGGCCGGGGCGGCGCTCGGGCAACTGTGGGGATGGCGGTCGGCGTTCTGGGCCGTGGCCCTGCTGTCGGTGCCCGCCGTCGCGGCGGTCCTGCGCTCCGTCCCGGCCACAGAGGCCCGTACCGGGACGATCAAAAGCGGCGCGCGACGTGAGGTGAGGGCTCTGCGCAGCCCCGGGCTCATGATGCTGCTTCTGACGGCCGCGCTGGTCAACGGCGCGACCTTCTGCACGTTCACGTACCTCGCCCCTCTCGCCACCTCCGTCGCCGGGATCGCGCCGGGATGGGTGCCCGGGCTGCTGGCGCTGTTCGGCCTCGGCTCGTTCGCCGGGGTGACCGTGAGCGGGCGGCTGGCCGACAGCCGTCCACGTCTCCTGCTGAGCGCCGGTGGTGTGGCGCTGGTGGCGGGCTGGGCGGTGTTCGCGGCGCTCGCGGGCTCGCCGGTGGCCGTGGCGGTGCTGGTCTTCACGCAGGGCGCCCTGTCGTTCGCCGTCGGCTCGACGCTGGTGTCCCAGGTCCTGTACGCGGCGACGGAGGCGCCGACGCTGGCCGGTAGCTTCGCCACGGCGGCCTTCAACGCCGGCGCCGCCGCGGGTCCCTGGCTCGGCGGGCTCATGATCGGCGCCGGTCTCGGTTACCGCTCGCCGGTCTGGGTGAGCGCATCGCTGGTCGCCGTCGCGGTGGCCGTCGCGGCGGCGGCCCACGCCGCGGAACGCGTCATGGACCGCGCCGCCGGACGCGCCCCGGCCGGCCGGCCCAGGACACCGGCGAACTGACCGGCGGGGCCGGAGCGCGTCACGGCTCCAGCAGATGCCCCCGCAGCGCCTCCACGAGGTCGCCGTCCACGCCCAGGTGCTCCGCGACGTACCGTTCGACGGAGCCGTGGGCGGCGGCCAGGTCCGCCAGGAAGAATCTCATGATGTCCGCCGGCGCCCGCCCGTACCCCGGCCACAGGAGGGTGCGGTCCGGGTGCGCGGCGCGCCAGTCGGCGATCAGCCGCTCGGCCGCCAGGTCGGTCAGGGCGAAGTCGGCGACGACGACATCCTCCTCCACCCCCGCCAGCGTGAGCACGAGCGCGGCGAGCAGCCCGGTGCGGTCCTTGCCCGACGCGCAGTGGAACACCAGGGGCGCGCTGTCGTCCGAGGCGATGACCTCCAGCGCCTGCCGCAGTTCCTTAGCGCCGTCGTGCGCGACCTCGGCGTACCGGTCGGCGAGGTAGCGGGCCGTGTCGATGCCCGGGTCCAGCGCCGCCTGGTCGTACGGGCGGTGCTCGACGCTGAGGTTGTGGTACGTGAGCCCGTCGAGGCGCGGCACCCGCCCCTTGGCGGCGATCTCCCACGGGTAGCGCAGATCGATGACCGTGCGCACGCCCAGCTTCACGAACCGGTCCCAGTCCGCGTCCCGCAGCTTCGACAGCGAGTCGGCCCGGTAGAGCCGCCCCCAGCGCACCGAGCGCCCGTCCCGCGTACGGTAACCGCCCAGGTCCCGGAAGTTGTGCACCCGCTCGAACGAGATGTGTCGTGTTGTCACCCGGCCGACCCTACTAGGGCTCCCGCACGGGCTCCCTGGTCTTCGGCGGGGACGACTACCCGGTGCTGACGACGGCCATCGGTCAGCCCGCCCGCCAGCCGTACAGCTTCATCAGCCGGGCCGCGACCCGCGTGAACCGGTCGACGTCGAGCACCGCGCCCTCGCGCCGGATGTCGTCCTCGTCCAGCACGAACACCCGGTCCAGCCGCACGTGCGACACCTTGCCGTCACGGCCCCACGCGCCGATCTCCAGCCACTCCGGGCCGCCGTCGCCCCTGCTGGACAGCATGACGCCGAGCAGCCTGCGTCCCGTGCGGCCGACGACCAGCAGCGGGCGGTCCTTGCCGCGCGACGGGTCCTCCTCGTACGGCACCCATGCCCAGACGATCTCACCGGGGTCGGCCAGGCCGTCGAGGTCGGGGGAGTAGGCCAGCGTGGCGGCCTGGGCCGTCGAGTGGATCTCGCGCACCGCGCCACGCGCCGGGCGCGGGTCTTCACCTTGATCGAACACGTGGGCATCCTAGGCTCTCGGCGCCCTGTCCGCCCACGACGGCCCGACGGATTCACCCGCGCGGCTGCCCCTGCCACTGGTGGTCGCGCCGGGCGCGCCAGGCCTTCGCCTCGCCGTGGCGCCCGGATGCGGGGACCGGTGCGACGGGTGGAAGGCGGCGACGCCGGTGGTCACTCCTGCCGTTGGGCGAGTGCTTCGATGGTGGCGAGCAGGTCGCGGAGCATCTCTTGCTGGTCGCGCGGGATGCGGTCGCGCAGCAGGCGTTCGAGTTCGAGCACGCGATCGTCCGCCTCGTCCAGGAGTCTCCGGCCGGCCGGGGTGACCACGGTTTCGCGGACGTGCCGGTGCAAGGGGTGCGGGGAGCGTTCGATCAGGCCGGCCTTCTCCAGCTTGGCCACCGTTTCGTTCATCGACTGCGGGCTGACGAAACAGCGGCGGGCCAGTTCGGCGCTGGTGATGCCGGGGGTCTCGGTGAGGAGGATCATCACGTTGTACTGCGCCATGGTGAGCCCCGCCGTGCGGACGGCGGCGTCCTTGACCTGCTGGGTGGCGTGCTCGGCGTTCTTGATCGCCGTCAGGAGGCGGCGCCGGGGCAGGAATTCAGGATCCATGAGCGAATTATAAGCCCCTGTCTTTTATCAGGTAGCCTGATATGGCATCGGTGCCCTGCTATCGAAAGGAAAGCCTGATGACCCCTTCGACAACCCCTGCCGACGTTGCCCTGGCCTACCTCGACGCGTTCGGCAAGGGCGACGTGGACAGCGCGCTCGGCCTGCTCTCCCAGGACGTGATCTGGCACGTGGACGGCGCCCCCGGCGTGCCCACCGTCGGTCTGCGCCAGGGCCGGGACCGTGTCGCGCAGTGGCTCGCGGACTTCCCGTCCGCCTTCGAACCACGTGGCGGACAGGTGTCCACCGTCATCGGTCACGGCGACGAGGCGGTGGTGTGCGGTCGCTTCCATCTCCTGGTCAGAGCCACCGGACGCACCGTCGAGGGGGACTACGCGATCCGTTTCACCGTGCGTGACGGGAAGATCGGCCGCTACCAGATCTTCGAGGACTCGCTCGCCCTGGCCGCCGCCTTCGACACCGGCACCACGGCGTTCACCGCGCCGCCTCAGGCGCGGCAGGTGCGGGTCAACGACACCGTTTACGGCTATGACGACACCGGATCCGGTCCGGTGGTGGTGTTCCTGCACGGCCTGTTCGCCGACCGCTCGATGTTCGCCGCCCAGATCCGCGCCTTGAGCGACACCCATCGCTGCGTCGGGGTGGACCTGCCCGGTCACGGTGCCAGCACCTGGCCTGCCGGTGGCTGGACCCTGGACGACATCGCCGCCGACATCGCCCTGCTCATCCAGGAGAGCCACTGGGGCCCGGTCGTGGTTGTCGGCCAGTCGCAGGGCGGAATGATCGCCATGCGGTTGGCGGCCCGCCGCCCGGATCTGGTGCGGTCCCTGGTGCTGACGGGCACCAGTGCCCGTCCCGAGCCCGCCGAACGTCACGACCTGTGGCGGCGCCGCCGGTCGGTGCTCGGCACCGGCACGGCCGAACAGCGGCACGCGGTGATGCGCGAGGTGCAGGAGGCCGCCACCGATCCGCGCTGGCGCACGGCGAATCCCGCCACGGCCGCCGCCGAACTGGATGTGATGGTCGGCCACGACCCGGCCGCGATGCCGCTCGCGCTCGACGCCGCGGTGCTGCATCGCCCCGACATCCGCCACCTGCTGCCCGGCATCCAGGCGCCGACCTTGGTCGTGGCCGGCGCGAACGACCGGGCCATGCCCGTCGAACTGTCGAACGAGATCGCGGAACTCATCCCGGCCGCCCGCCTGCGGGTGGTGCCGGACGCCGCCCACCATCTGCCGCTGGAGGCCCCCGACCAGGTGACCGGCCTGATCGCGCACGTCCTCGCAGATCACACCTCGCCGCGTTCGTAGGCGACGGCGAGTTCGACGCGGGAGCGGAGGCCGGTCCTGGCGTGGACCCGGGTCCGCGGGAGCGGCACGTCTTCCGCGCCAGGGGCGATGCCCGCACCTGGGGGCGGCGATACAGCGACCACCCGGCGGTCAGGCGCAGACACCGCCACCCGGCAAGGCGCCGAGACGGTCCGACGGTGCCGGACGGTCAGGCGGAGCGCTCGGCGCGGTCGCCCGACCAGTCCGTGTGGAAGGCGCCCTCCCGGTCCACCCGCAGGTACGTGTGCGCGCCGAAGTAGTCGCGCAGTCCCTGCACCAGCGCCGCCGGCAGCCGGTCGCGGCGCAGCCCGTCGTAGTAGGCCAGCGCCGACGAGAAGCCCGGCGTCGGCACGCCGATCTGGACGGCCGTGGTGACGACCCGCCGCCAGGCGTCCTGCGCCAGGTTGAGCGCCCCCGCGAACGTCGGGTCCGCGAGCAGCGTCGGCAGCGCCGGGTCGGCGTCGTACGCGGCGCGGATCCGGTCGAGGAACTTGGCCCGGATGATGCAGCCGCCCCGCCAGATGGTGGCCATCGCGCCCAGCTCGAGGTCCCAGCCGTACTCCTTGGAGGCGGCGGCCATCTGGTCGAAGCCCTGCGCGTACGCGACGATCTTGGACGCGTACAGCGCCTGCCGCACGTCCTCGATGAGCTCGCGCCCGCCCACGCCCGACAGCTTCGGCCCCTCCAGGCCCGCGGCGGCGGCGCGCTGCTCGGGGTGCCCGGACAGCGCGCGGGCGAAGACCGCCTCGGCGATGCCGGTGACCGGCACGCCCAGGTCGAGGGCGCTCTGCACGGTCCAGCGGCCGGTGCCCTTCTGCTCGGCCTGGTCGACCACCACGTCCACGAACGGCCTGCCGGTGGCCGCGTCGACCTGGTCCAGCACCTCGGCGGTGATCTCGATGAGGTACGAGCCGAGATCGCCCTGGTTCCACTCCCGGAACACCTCGGCCAGCTCGGCCGGGGTGGCGCCGAGCGCCTGCCGCAGCAGGTCGTACGACTCGGCGATGAGCTGCATGTCGGAGTACTCGATGCCGTTGTGCACCATCTTGACGAAGTGCCCGGCACCGTCGGGGCCCACGTGGACCGCACACGGCACGCCGTCGACCTTGGCCGAGATGTCCTGCAGGATCGGCCCGAGCGCCTCCCACGACTCCTTGGAGCCGCCGGGCATGATGCTCGGCCCGTTCAGCGCGCCCTCCTCGCCGCCGGAGATGCCGGTGCCGACGAAGTGGATGCCCTTCTCGCGCAGCGCCGCCTCGCGGCGCCGGGTGTCGGCGAAGTGCGCGTTGCCGCCGTCGACGATCATGTCGCCGGGCTCCATCAGCTCCGCGAGCTGGTCGATCACCGCGTCGGTGCCCGCACCGGCCTTCACCATGATGATCGCCCGTCGGGGGCGCTTCAGCGAGGCCACGAAGTCCGCGAGCTCCTCGGAGGCGACGAACGTGCCCTCGCCGCCGAACTCCTTGACCAGGTCGTGGGTACGGCTCGCGGAACGGTTGTGCACGGCGACCGCGTAGCCGTTCCTGGCCAGGTTGCGGGCCAGGTTGCGTCCCATGGTCGCGAGACCGGTGACGCCGATGTCTGCCAAGTCCATGTCAGCTCCTCTGTGGGGGATACGCACGGTCAAGCCTCACGAGTTCGACCGGATATTCCCGCCCCGCCGATCGTCGTGGTCACTCGGTGCCGCGCACGCCGAGCTCGTCCAGCCGGCCCAGCATGTCCGCCGGGTCGGAGTACACCCGGAAGGCGCCCGCGCGCTCCAGTTCGTCCCGGCCGTAACCGCCCGACAGCAGCCCGATCCCGAGCGCGCCGGCCCGGCGGGCGGCGAGCAGGTCCCAGACGCTGTCTCCCACCACCATCGCATGCGCGGGGTCCACGCCGACCAGCGCGGCTCCGGCCAGGAACAGGTCGGGGTCCGGCTTGGCGCGGCGCACGAGGTCGCGGGTGACCATCGGCGTGTCCTCGGGCAGGCCGAGCATGCCGAGGGCCAGCCGCGCCGTGCGGGCGTACCCGCTGGTGGCGATCGCCCACGGCACGCCCCGCGACGACAGCTCGGCCAGCAGCTCGGAGGCGCCGGGCAGCGGGCGGACGGAACGCACCTGCTCGGTGTAGGCGTCGGCGTGGGTGTTCTGCAGCTCGTCGATCTGCTCCTGGGTGAGCTTCAGCCCGGTCTCGCGCAGCAGCGCGCTCACGAACAGTCCGCCGCTCATCCCGATGCGCCGGTGGATCCGCCACACCGACAGGTCGATGCCCATCCCGGACAGCGCCTGCCGCCAGGCGATGACGTGCTGGTACACGCTGTCGATCAGGGTGCCGTCGAGGTCGAACAGGAACGCCGGGGTGGGGGCCTGCGGGAAGTGGGTCATTGCTCCATGACACCATGAGCGAATGAGGATCATCATCGCGGGCGGTCACGGGAAGATCGCGCTGCGGCTGGAGCGGCTGCTCGGCGGCGCCGCCGTCGGCCTGGTGCGCAACCCGGCGCACGTGGCCGACGTCGAGGCCGGTGGGGCCCGGGCCGTGGTGTGCGACCTCGAACAGGTCACCGTCGAGGAGCTGGCCGCCGTGCTCGACGGCGCCGACGCGGCCGTGTTCGCCGCCGGCGCCGGGCCGGGCAGCGGGGTGACGCGCAAGGACACCGTCGACCGGGCCGCGTCCGCGCTGCTGGCCGACGCGGCCGAGCGGGCGGGGGTGCGCCGCTTCCTGCAGATCTCCTCCATGGGCGCGGGCAGGCCGCCGGCGCGGGGCGACGAGGTGTGGGCCGCCTACATCACCGCGAAGACCCAGGCCGAGGAGGACCTGCGCGGCCGCGACCTCGACTGGACGATCGTCCGGCCGGGCGGGCTCACCGACGATCCCGGCGCGGGCCGGGTCCGGCTGGAGCCGGAGGTGCCGCGCGGCACGGTGCCGCG
>NZ_JBFAIA010000234.1:0-10799 GCF_040654455.1 Nonomuraea sp. NPDC050691 | reverse complement strand
GCCGCCCGGCGCGGGCTCGCGGGCGGCCAGCCGTTCGAGGAAGCCGCCGATCTCCATGTCGCGCATGGGCGGCATTCTGCCAGCCCGCCCCGCCGGGCGCGTCATCCGCCCGCGCCGGCCCGGCCGAGTGGCGGGCTCGTCATCCCCGTCGGGGCGTCAGTCCCGGTGCATCGGCCGGGTCGTGTCGTCGGGCACCTGTCCGTACGACGACGGCGGCCCGTAGGAGGACGAGCTCCCGTACCCCTGCGAACTCCCGTACCCCTGCGGGCCGGATTGCTGTGAGCCGTACCCCGGCGAACCGTACCCCGGCGACTCGTGGGAGGCGGCGGCCCCGTACCCCGGCGGCACCGTCGGCGGCCGTCGCGAGCGCCACCGCGAGGGGAACGCCGACGAGACCAGCAGCACGACGCCCAGGAGCAGGAACGCCCCTGTGAGCCCCAGCGTGAGGTAGCCGTTGCGCAGCCACCCGGTCATCAGGCTGTCCGGCACGATCGGCCCCGACATGACCTCGATGAACGGCAGCACGCCCAGCACGGTGAACCCGATCCCGCCGAGCAGCGAGCCGATCGGCGACACCCGCGAGGAGGCGAGGACGGCCACCAGCGCGCCGCAGAGCACGATCAGGGCCAGGCCCGCCCACGAGACCACGAAGTTGTGGAAGCTCACGTTGACCTCGGTGACGCCGTACATGAGCCCCAGGGCGATCAGGGGCGGCAGGATGATCCCGGCGACCACTCCGAGTACGTGACGCACACCGTTGGACATAACGCCCCAACCCCCGTCATCCGGTCAGGGCCTCAACCTACCGCGTGGATTCCCGCACGACGAGATCCGGTTGGAACATGATCTGCTGGTGCGCGTGCGTGTCGGGGTTGTCGCACTCGTCCAGCAGCAGCTCGGTGGCCACCCGGCCGAGCTGGTAGGTGGGCTGCCGGATCGACGACAGCGACACGGTCGAGGCCGAGGCGAAGTCGATGTCGTCGTACCCGATCAGTGACACGTCGTCCGGCACCCGCACGCCCGCCTGGAGCAGCCCCCGGAGCATGCCGAGCGCCAGCAGGTCGTTGGCGCAGAACAGCGCGTCGGGCAGGGCGTCCTCGGCCAGCAGCTTCTCGGCCGCCTGCTGACCGGCCTTGGCGGTCATCGCCGGCATCGCGATCTCGCGCAGCTCCGCCGGGTCGCGCCCGGCCGCGGCGAGGGCCTGCTCGGCCCCCCGCCGCCGGTCCTGGCACTGCCGGATGGCGGCGGGCCCGGTCACGTAGCCGATCCGCCCGGCCCCGCCGCGCAGCAGGTGGCCGACCGCCATGGCGCCGCCGGTCACGTCGTTGACCGCGACCGCGCACTGGCTGGAGCGCTCCGCCGGGTGATCGACGAGCACCACGGCGATGTCCCGCTCGCGCAGCCGGTCCAGCCGGCCGGGGTCCTCGTCGGAGGGCGTGATGAGCACGCCGCGCACCCGCTGCTCGGCGAAGACCAGCAGGTTGCGCTCCTCCTTCATCCGGCTGCCCGAGGAGTTGCCGAGGATGACCGCGTAGCCGCGCTCGCTGGCCATGTCCTCCACGCCGGCGGCGACGTCGGTGAAGAACGGGTTGCCGATGTCGATCACCGACAGCCCGATGGTGCGGCTGTGACCGGCCCGCAGCGTGGACGCCGAGCCGTGGCGGACGAACCCCAGCTCCCGGATGGCGGCCTCGACCCGGGCGCGGGTGCCGCCCGCGACCTTCTCGGGCCGGTTGAGCACGTTGGACACCGTGCCGGGCGACACGCCCGCCCGGGCCGCGACGTCCTTGATGCTCACTGTGGCCATTCACGCCCCCGGGGCTCGTAGGTGCGCACGTCCGCGCTCCGCCGTACCAGATCCCGCATCTCGGCCAGGTCGCCGACCAGGCCGCGGGCCCGCGCCTGCACCAGCGCGTTGCCGAGGGCGGCCGCCTCGACCGGGCCCGCCACCACGGGCAGCCCCGTCGCCTCGGCGGTGAGCCGGCACAGCAACGCGTTGCGCGAGCCGCCGCCGACCAGGTGGACGACCTCGACGGGCCGCCCGCTGAGGCGGGCCGCGTCGTCGACGGCCCTGCCGTAGGCGAGGGCGAGGCTCTGCAGGATGCATCGTACGGCCTGCGCCCGCCCCTCCGGAGGGCGCTGCCCCGTGCGCGCGCAGTAGGCGTCGATGCGGGCCGGCATGTCGCCCGGCGGGAGGAACGACGGGTCGTCCGGGTCGATGACCGCGTCGACGCGGACCTTCTCAGCCTCGGCCAGCAGCGCCTCCAGGTCGGGGTGGTCCCAGACGCGCAGGCACTCCTGCAGAATCCACAGGCCCATGACGTTGCGCAGGTAGCGGACGGTGCCGTCGACGCCGGTCTCGTTGGTGAAGTTGGCCAGGCGGCTCTCCTCGGTGAGCACCGGGGCGGGCAGCTCGACGCCGACGAGCGACCACGTGCCGCAGGAGATGTAGGCGAAGTTCGGTGCCGTGGCGGGCACGGCGACCACGGCGGAGGCGGTGTCGTGCGAGGCGACCTGGGTGACGACGGTGGAGTAGCCCAGCTCGGCGGCCACGTCGTCGCGCACGGGGCCGGACGCGGCGTCGGTGATGGGCGGCAGGATCCGGCGGGGCAGGCCGAGCCGCTCGACCAGGTCCCACGCCCAGTCGCGGCGGGTCACGTCGTACAGGCCGGTGGTGGAGGCGTTGGTACGCTCGGCGCCGATCCGGCCGGTCAGCCAGTAGCCGATCAGGTCCGGGATCATCAGCAGCGTCTCGGCGCCGTCGAGCCGCTCGCGCAGGAGCTGGTTCACGGTGGTGAACGGCAGGAACTGCAGCCCCGTCACCTCGTACGGGTCGACCCGCTCGGTGATGCCGGCGGTGCGCGCGTCGCGGTAGTGGACCGGGTTGCCGATCAGGCGGCCCGCGGCGTCGAGCAGGCCGTAGTCCACGGCCCAGGAGTCGATCCCGGCCGACTCGGCGGGCCCCGCCTTGCGCAGGCCGTCGAGCACGCCCTGGTGGAGGGCGAGGATGTCCCAGTGCAGGGTCCCGGCCACCCGTACCGGCCGGTTGGGGAAGCGGTGCGCCTCGGCGAGCTCGATCTTGTCCGGGCTGATGTCGGCGGTCATCACCCGGCCGCTCGACGCGCCGAGGTCCACAGCGGTGAATCGCATGGCCTGATTAAAACGTATCAATCACAATGGCGCCATAGCCGAGTATGCCCCATTGACGGCCGCAGGCGCAGCGCCTAGATTCCGGAAACATCGTGTTAAAACGTTTGTCGCGCGGAGGAAGTATGAGCGCTCACCCCACGCTCGCACTCGCCGGCGTCAGCAAGTCCTTCGGCGCGGTCCGAGCGCTGCGGGACGTCTCCATCGAGCTGTACGCGGGGGAGGCGCACGCGCTCGCGGGCGAGAACGGCGCGGGCAAGTCCACACTCGTCAAGACGCTTGCCGGGGTCCACCGCCCCGACCAGGGCCTCATTCTGCTCAACGGCGAGCCCGTCGTCTTCACCGGCCCCGCCGACGCCCAGCAGGCCGGCGTCGCCGTCATCTACCAGGAACCCACCCTCTTCCCCGACCTGTCCGTCGCCGAGAACATCTTCATGGGCCGCCAGCCCCGGCGCTCGCTCGGCCGCATCGACCGCGCCGCCATGCGCGTCGCGACCCGCGAGCTGTTCGGCCGCCTCGGCGTCGACCTCGACCCCGGCCGCCCCACGCGCGGCCTGTCCATCGCCGACCAGCAGCTCGTCGAGATCGCCAAGGCGCTCTCGCGCGACGCCCGCGTGCTCGTCATGGACGAGCCGACCGCCGCGCTGTCCGGCGCCGAGGTGGCCCGGCTGTTCTCGGTCGTCGAGGCGCTGCGCGAGCACGGCTGCGCGGTCCTGTTCATCTCCCACCGGCTCGACGAGATCTTCAGCCTCTGCCAGCGCGTCACCACCCTGCGGGACGGCCAGTGGATCGCCGGCGAGCCCGTCGCCGGGCTCACCCACGACGACCTGGTGCGCCGCATGGTGGGCCGCGACCTCGGCGCGCTCTACCCCAAGCAGGACGCCGCCGTCGGCGACGTCGCCCTCAAGGTCGAACGGCTGACCCGCGAGGGCGTCTTCACCGACGTCTCCTTCGAGGTGCGGCGCGGCGAGATCGTCGCCCTGGCCGGGCTGGTCGGCGCCGGCCGCAGCGAGGTCGCCCGGGCGATCTTCGGCATCGACCGCCGGGACGCCGGGACGGTCACCGTGGACGGCCGCGAGCTGCCGCCCGGCAGCCCCACCGCCGCCATGGGGGCGGGCCTCGCCCTCGTCCCCGAGGACCGCCGCCAGCAGGGCCTGGTCATGGAGATGTCGATCGAGCGCAACATCGGGCTGACCGGCCTGCGCTCCCTGCGCCGCGGCGCGACGATCTCGCGGCGGGCCGAGCGCGACCGGGCGGCGGACTGGGCGGCGCGGCTGCGGCTGAAGTTCGCCCGGCTCGGCGACGGCGTCGGCGTGCTGTCGGGCGGCAACCAGCAGAAGGTCGTACTCGCCAAGTGGCTGGCCACCGAGCCGTCCGTGCTCATCGTCGACGAGCCGACGCGCGGCATCGACGTGGGCACCAAGGCCGAGGTGCACCGGCTGCTGTCGGAGCTGGCCGGGCAGGGCATCGCCGTCCTGATGATCTCCTCCGACCTGCCCGAGGTGCTCGGCATGGCCGACCGGGTGCTCGTCATGCGCGAGGGCCGGCTGACCGCCGAGATCGCGCGCGCCGAGGCCACCGAGGAGAGCGTGATGCACGCCGCCACGAGGAGGGCCGCATGACCGCGACCACCGCCACGGGGAGGTCCGCATGACCTCGACCGCCGCCACGAGGGGAGTGGCATGACCGCGACCACCGCGCCGCCGGGCCGGGAGGTCGGGGCGCGCGGCGCCCGCGCCCTCGTGGACCTCGTCTTCCGCGCCCGCGAGCTGAGCCTGGTCGCCGCCCTGGCCGTGCTCGTCGCCGTGACCGCCGGGGTCAACGGCAACTTCCTGTCCGGCCAGGGCGTCGAGGACATCCTGCTCAACACGGCGATCCTCGCCCTGCTGGCCGTCGGCCAGTCGGTCGTGGTGATCACCCGCAACATCGACCTGTCGGTCGGCTCCGTGGTCGGGCTGGTCGCGTTCGTCACCGGCGACGTGCTCGCCCGCGGCGCCGGCCTCGTGCCCGCCGTGCTGCTCGGCGTGGCCATCGGCGCCGCCTGCGGCCTGGTCAACGGCCTGCTGGTGAGCTTCTGCCGGGTGCCCGCCCTCGTCGTCACGCTCGGCACGCTCTACGTCATCCAGGGCCTCGACCACTACATCGCCCACGGGCGGCAGATCAACGCGGTGGACCTGCCACCCGCCCTGCTCGCGCTGGGCAACGGGGCCGTGCTGGGCGTGCCGTACCTGCCGCTCATCACGCTGGCGGTCATGCTCGCGGTCGGGGCGTACCTGCGCGCCTACCCCAGCGGCCGGGAGTTCTACGCGATCGGCTCCAGCCCCGAGGCGGCCCGCCTGGCCGGCGTGCCGGTCCGGCGGCGGGTCCTCGCCGCCTACCTGGCCAGCGGGTGCCTGGCCGGGCTGGCCGGGGTGCTGTGGCTGGCCCGGTTCGGCACGGTCGTCGGCGACTCCGCCAACGGCTGGGAGCTGCTCGTGGTCAGCGCGGTCGTGGTCGGCGGCGTGGCCATCACCGGAGGCGTCGGCAGCGTGTACGGCGCCGCGCTCGGGGCGCTGCTGCTCACCACGATCGGCAGCGCGCTCGTCGTGCTCCGGGTCAACCCGTTCTGGCAGCAGGCCATCACCGGCGCGCTGCTGCTGCTGGCGATCAGCGTCGACCGGGTGGTCGCCCTCCGGGTCGCCCGCCTGCTGAGGAAGGGGGGCCGCCGATGACCCGGGTGCTGCGCTGGGACGTGCTGGTCGGCGCGCTGCTGGTCGCGGTGTTCGCCGCCGGCTCGCTCGCCGTGCCCGGCTTCGCGACCACCGGCAACCTGTCGTTCGCGCTGGGCGACCTCGGCGAGATCGCGCTCATCGCGCTGGCCATGACCCTGCTCGTGGTGGCGGCCGAGGTGGACCTGTCGGTCGCCTCCGTGCTGGGCCTGTCCAGCGCGCTGGTGGGCGCCCTGTGGGACGGCGGCATGGCCATCGAGACGATCATCCCGCTGGTCGTGCTCGCCGGAGCCGGGTGCGGCCTGGTCAACGGGCTGCTCGTGACCCGGCTCGGGCTGCCGTCGCTCGCCGTCACGATCGGCACGCTCGCCCTCTACCGCGGCCTGGCGTACGTGGTGCTCGGCGACAAGGCCGTCGCCCAGTTCCCGCCCGCCTACACCGCGCTCGCCGTGGACGACGTCCCCGGCACGCCCGTGCCGTACCCCGTCGCCCTGTTCGTCCTGCTCGCCGCCGTCACCGGCGTCGTCCTGCACGCCACCGGCTTCGGCCGCGCCCTGTACGCCATCGGCGCCCAGGAACAGGCCGCGTTCTTCGCCGGCATCCGGGTCAAGCGGATCAAGCTGCTGCTCTTCGTGCTCTCCGGCGCCGTCGCCGCGTTCGCCGGCGTGATCTTCACCCTCCGGTACGGCTCCGCCCGCGCCGACAACGGCCTCGGCATCGAGCTGGCCGTCATCGCCGCCGTGCTGCTCGGCGGTGTCGACTTCGACGGCGGCAAGGGCACCCTCGGGGGCGTCATCGCCGGCGTCCTGCTCATCGGGCTGCTGCGCAACCTGCTCATGCTCGGCGACGTCTCCACCGAGATCCAGTCGATCGTCACCGGGCTCCTCCTCATCGTGTCGGTGCTCACCCCCCGCCTCGTCTCCCTGGTCAGGCCCGCCCTGAAAGGAACCCCATGACCCCGATGCGCCTCACCGCCGCCGTCACCCTGCTGGCCCTGGCCGCCGCCGCGTGCGGCGGCACCACCAAGTCGAGCGTCACCTCCGCCCCCGCGCCGGCCCCGGCCTCCTCCTCGGCCGCAGCCAAGGCCGACCCGAACGCCGCCCTCAAGGAGGGCATCAAGCTGGCGTTCCTCCCCAAGCAGATCAACAACCCGTACGAGACCATCGTCGACAACGCCGGCATCGAGGCCGCCAAGGAGTACAAGGGCGAGGCCAAGGAGGTCGGCCCGTCCGACGCGTCCGCCTCCTCGCAGATCTCCTACATCAACACCCTGACCCAGCAGGGCCACGACGCGATCCTCATCGCCGCCAACGACGCCAACGCCGTGTGCGGCCCGCTCCAGCAGGCCCGCGCCAAGGGCATCAAGGTCGTCTCGTACGACTCCGACGCCGCCCCCGAGTGCCGCGACCTGTTCATCAACCAGGCCAGCTCCGAGGAGGTCGGCCGCAGCCAGGTCCGGCTCCTCGCCGACATGATCGGCAAGAAGGGCGAGATCGCCATCCTGTCGGCCACGGCCAACGCCACGAACCAGAACACCTGGATCAAGTACATGAAGGACGAGCTGACCAAGCCCGACTACAAGGACATGAAGCTCGTCAAGGTGGCCTACGGCGACGACGACGACCAGAAGTCGTTCACCGAGACCCAGGGCCTGCTCCAGGCGTACCCGAACCTCAAGGGCATCATCTCGCCCACCACGGTCGGCGTCTCGGCCGCGGCCCGCTACATCTCCGGCTCCAAGTACAAGGGCAAGATCACGCTGACCGGCCTCGGCACCCCCAACCAGATGCGGCAGTTCGTCAAGGACGGCACGGTCGAGAAGTTCGCCCTGTGGAACCCCAAGGACCTCGGCTACCTCGCCTCCTACGCGGCGGCGGCCCTGGTCTCCGGCCAGATCACCGGCGCCCAGGGCGAGACGTTCAAGGCCGGCAAGCTCGGCGAGCGCACGATCGGCGCGAACGGTGAGGTCATCCTCGGCCCGCCGTTCACCTTCGACGCCGCCAACATCGACCAGTTCGACTTCTAGCGGCTCCTCCCGGACCGCTCGACCCGGTCCCCGCCCTCCCGGCGGGGACCTCACCACGACAAGACCCAGCGACGAGACCAGTGAAGGCGAGGGAGGGTGGCATGCAGCGCGTGTGCTTCCTGCTGAAGGTGCGCGATGACCGCCTCGACGAGTACCGCGAGCGGCACAAGGCCGTGTGGCCGGACATGCTCGAGGCCCTGCGCAAGGCCGGGTGGGGCAACTACTCGCTGTTCCTGCGCGAGGACGGCCTGCTCGTCGGCTACCTGGAGACCGACGACTTCGAGGCCGCCCAGAGGCTGATGGCCGAGACGGACGTCAACGACAGGTGGCAGGCCGAGATGGCGCCGTTCTTCGAGACGGGCCGTCCGGACGAGGCCTTCGCGACGCTGGAGGAAGTGTTCCACCTTGACTGAATCGACGACCGCACCGGGACAGACCGAATCGGGGAAGGCATTGATCAAGGAAGAGCTGCGCCGGCAGCGCATCGAGACGCCGTCATGGGCGTACGGCAACTCCGGCACCAGGTTCAAGGTGTTCGCCCAGCAGGGCGTGCCGCGCGACCCGTACGAGAAGATGGCGGACGCCGCGCAGGTGCACCGCTACACGGGCGTCGCGCCGACCGTGGCCCTGCACATCCCCTGGGACAAGGTCGACGACTACGCCGGCCTGGCCCGGCACGCCTCCGACCTGGGCGTGGCCATCGGCGCCATCAACTCCAACGTGTTCCAGGACGACGACTACAAGCTGGGCAGCGTCACCCACCCCGACCCGGCGGTGCGCAAGAAGGCGCTGGGCCACCTGCTGGAGTGCGTGGACATCATGGACCAGACCGGGTCCGACACGCTCAAGCTGTGGTTCTCCGACGGCACCAACTACCCGGGCCAGGACGACATCCGCTCGCGCCAGGACCGCCTGGCCGAGGCCCTGGCCGCCGTCTACGAGCGGCTCGGCGAGGGGCAGCGGTTCCTGCTGGAGTACAAGCTGTTCGAGCCGGCCTTCTACACGACCGACCTGCCCGACTGGGGCACCGCGTACGCCCACTGCCTCAAGCTGGGCCCGAAGGCGCAGGTCGTCGTCGACACCGGCCACCACGCGCCGGGCACCAACATCGAGTTCATCGTGGCGTTCCTGCTGCGCGAGGGGAAGCTCGGCGGCTTCGACTTCAACTCCCGCTTCTACGCCGACGACGACCTCATGGTGGGCGCCGCCGACCCGTTCCAGCTCTTCCGGATCATGTACGAGGTGATCCGCGGCGGCGGCTACACCACCGAGACCGCGTTCATGCTCGACCAGTGCCACAACATCGAGCCCAAGATCCCCGGCCAGATCCGGTCGGTCATGAACGTGCAGGAGGCGACCGCCAAGGCCCTCCTCGTGGACCGTGACGCGCTGGCCGCCGCGCAGCGCGAGGGCGACGTGCTCGGCGCCAACGCCGCGCTCATGGACGCCTACAACACCGACGTCCGCCCCCTGCTCGCCGAGCTGCGCGAGGAGATGGGGCTGGACCCGGACCCGATGGCCGCCTACGCCAGGTCCGGTTACTTCGACAAGATCGCCGCCGAGAGGGTCGGCGGCGCGCAGGCAGGGTGGGGAGCCTGATGCAGGCCGTACGGGAACTGCTCGAACGAGCACACGCGCTGGGCGCCGACCCGCGCAACACCAACTACGCCGGGGGCAACGCCTCCGCCAAGGGCAACGAGACCGACCCGGTGACGGGCGAGCAGGTCGAGCTGATGTGGGTGAAGGGGTCCGGGGGCGACCTCGGCACCCTCACCGCCGCCGGCCTCGCCGTGCTCCGGCTCGACCGGTTGCGCGCGCTGACCCATGTCTACCCGGGGCCGGAGCGCGAGGACGAGATGGTCGCCGCGTTCGACTACTGCCTGCACGGCAAGGGCGGCGCCGCGCCGTCCATCGACACCGCCATGCACGGCCTCGTGGACGCCACGCACGTGGACCACCTGCACCCCGACTCCGGCATCGCGATCGCCACCGCCGCCGACGGCCCCGAGCTGACCACGCGGATCTTCGGCGACCGGGTCGTGTGGGTGCCGTGGCGCCGGCCCGGCTTCCAGCTCGGCCTCGACATCGCCGCCATCAAGGAGGCGAACCCGCAGGCCATCGGCTGCGTCCTCGGCGGCCACGGCGTCACCGCCTGGGGCGCCACCAGCGAGGAGTGCCAGGCCAACTCCCTGGAGATCATCCGCACCGCGGAGCGGTACATCGCCGAGCACGGCCGCCCCGACCCGTTCGGTCCCGTGATCCACGAGCCGCTGGCCGAGGAGGCCCGCCGCCGCCGCGCGGCCGAGCTGTTCCCGGTGGTCCGCGGCCTGGCCAGCACGGACGCCCGCCAGGTCGGCCACTACACCGACTCGCCCGAGGTGCTCGACTTCCTCGCCCGCGCCGAGCACCCGAGGCTCGCCGCGCTCGGCACGTCCTGCCCGGACCACTTCCTGCGCACCAAGGTCGCGCCGCTCGTGCTCGACCTCGCGCCGGACGTCCCGCTGGAGGAGGCCGTGGCCCGCCTGCGCGAGCTGCACGCCGCCTACCGCGAGGAGTACGCCGCCTACTACGCCCGCCACGCCACCCCGGACTCGCCGCCGATGCGCGGCGCGGACCCGGCGATCGTGCTGGTGCCCGGCGTCGGCATGTTCAGCTTCGGCAAGGACAAGCAGACCGCGCGCGTCGCCGGCGAGTTCTACGTCAACGCCGTCAACGTGATGCGCGGCGCCGAGGCCCTGTCCCGCTACCAGCCGATCGACGAGTCGGAGAAGTTCCGCATCGAGTACTGGGAGCTGGAGGAGGCCAAGCTGCGGCGCATGCCCGCGCCCAAGCCGCTGGCCGGCCGCGTCGCCCTGGTCACCGGCGGCGGCTCCGGCATCGGCGCCGCCACCGCGCGCCGCCTGGCCGCCGAGGGCGCG
>NZ_JBFAIA010000233.1:0-10841 GCF_040654455.1 Nonomuraea sp. NPDC050691 | reverse complement strand
ACGCCGCCGCGCGCGGAAGCGGACCTCGCCGCGCCCGGCCGCGACGGACCGGCCGGCGGGAGGTCGGACGGGGTGAGATCGGGCGGCGTGAGGTCGGGCAGCGTGATGACGGGGGTGTCGGCGTCCGAGACGGCGGATCCGGACACGCCAGGATCGGACACACCACGGCCCGACACACCAGGACCGGACACACCACGGCCGGACGCGCCGGCCCCTGACGCGCCACCGCCGGAGGCGGCCGGCCCGGACACGTTCGGGTCGGACGTGCCGCCGGGCGTGGCGGTGTCGGGCGCGGCGGGTTCGAGCACGGTGCCGCGGGCGGACGCGCGCCGCCTGGTCTCCTGCTCAGTCGTGGTCGTCAACACGGATCCTCTCTGCCGCCCGTAGCCGGGCCGAGGCCGCCCGCGGATTGCGGGCCACCTCCTCTTCGCTGGGGAGCTCGGCCCCCCTCGTCACCAGGCGGAACCGCGGCTGGTGTGCCGGCAGCGGGACGGGGAGCCCGGGTGGGCTGGTGTCCCTGGTTCGCGCCGTGAGGACCTGCTTGGTGAGCCGGTCCTCCAGGGAGTGGTAGGAGAGCACGACGACTCTCCCCCCGAGCGCCAGCGCGTCGAGGGCCGCGGGCAAGGCCGCCTCCAGGGCGGCGAGCTCCGCGTTGACCTCGATGCGCAGCGCTTGGAAAGTCCTCTTGGCGGGGTTGCCCCCGGTGCGCCGGGTAGCGGCGGGAATCGCCTGCCGGACGATCTCCGCGAGCCGCTTCGTCGACGTTATGGCCTCCTTGGCCCTTTCCTTGATGATTAGGCCCGCGACACGCGGTGCGAACCGTTCCTCGCCGTAATCGCGGAGGATGCGCGTTAGCTCCCCGGCCGAGTAGGTATTGACCACCTTCTCCGCCGTGAGCTCCTGCTCGGTGTCCATCCGCATGTCCAGCGGGGCGTCATAGGAGTACGCGAACCCGCGCTCGGCCTCGTCGAGCTGCGGCGAGGAGACCCCCAGGTCGAACAGCACGCCGTCGACCGTGCTGCGGCCGAGGGCGGGGCCGGTGGTGGCGACCACCTCGGCCAGCTGGTCGGAGGAGGCGTGGACCAGGGTGGTCCGCTCCGCGTACGGGGCGAGCCGGCGCGTGGAGAACTCGATCGCGAACGGGTCGCGGTCGATGCCGATCAGGTGGAGCGCCGGATAGGCGGCGAGCAGGGCCTCCGAGTGGCCGCCGAGGCCGAGGTTGGCGTCCACGACGACGGGACGCTCACCGCCCAATGCCGGAGCCAGCAGCTCCAGTACGCGGTCGAGCATGACCGGAACGTGACCGCCGGTGCCTGTGGCGTCGCTCATCTCCAACCCCCCTCTCGCGTCCTTGCTCGCGGATGACGCGGTCGGCGATCCTATCGGCCCTTCCTGGGTCCCCACCCGGCGCCGCCCGGCCAGGTCCCCATCCGCACCCTCTTCGTGGACGCCCGCCATCTGACACCGGGGAAGGTGCATCAGCTGGCCGGCAGTGGTTGCGGGTGGAGACCTCGCCGAACGACATCTCCGACGGATCTACCGTGACTCCTACAAGATCCCTGGCAGCACCTCCTCCGACAGATCGGCGAACGCCTGCTCCTGAGCGCTGAGATAGGTGTCCCACGCCTGCGCGTCCCAGATCTCCAACCGGGTGTTGGCCCCGATGACGACGCAGTCGCGTTGCAGGCCGGCGTACTGCCGCAGGCTCTGCGGGATGGTGATGCGGCCCTGCTTGTCGGGGGTCTCGTCGGACGCACTGGCGAAGAAGACGCGGCTGTAGTCACGCACTGCCTTGGCAGTGACCGGGGCGGTGCTGAGAGCCTCGGTAATGCGCTGGAACTCCTCCACGGGAAAGACGTAGAGGCATCGCTCCTGGCCTTTGGTGATCACAAGACCCTCCGCCAGCTCCTCACGGTACTTAGCCGGCAGGAACAGCCGTCCCTTGTCGTCCAGACGCGGTTGATGGGTGCCGAGGAACATCGGCCCCACCTCCCGTGCCTAGTGAAGCGCTCGACGCTGGCGCACCGGCCCTCCACTGCGCACCACCATACTCCACTTCTCCCCACCGTCAACTGATTCAACCCCATGTCACAGCCTGATCGTTTCGCGTTTCCGCAGGTCAGAGCGGTGGAGCGTGGTGGGGGGCGCGGAGGGGGCGCGGGCCGCCACGGGCGTGTCGGAACGTGCGCGAGAACCGCAGGCAAGAGGACCGGGCGCGAAGGGGGAACGCGAGGGGGGAAAGTGGAGGGCGCATGCTAGTCCCGATGTCACCGGATTCGCACCGCTATGGCACAAGAACAGGACATCGTCCAAGTTCTCTGGAAAATCGGCAAAAGTCGCCCCAGAACCCGCAGCATCGTAGGGTCGTACACACAATGGAAAAGGAACGGCATGGCTCCCGCAATGGCTTGACCGCCACCGGGACGACCGTCGCACTTCTTCTCATGGAGGCCTGGTGGCAGTTACCCATGACGTCCCTCCCCAGCTCGACGAGCTGGTCTCCACAGCGCACCGGATCCGCGAGGCCGTGGAGTCCGTGGTCGAGGGGAAGAGCGACGCCGTCCGCCTGACCCTCACCGTCCTGCTCGCCGAGGGCCACCTCCTGATCGAGGACGTGCCGGGCGTCGGCAAGACCATGCTGGCCAAGGCGCTGGCGCGCTCCATCGACTGCCCGGTGCGCCGGGTGCAGTTCACCCCCGACCTCCTGCCGAGCGACATCACCGGCGTCAGCGCCTACAACCAGCAGACGCGCGAGTTCGAGTTCAAGCCCGGCCCCGTCTTCGCCAACATCGTGGTCGGCGACGAGATCAACCGCGCCTCGCCCAAGACCCAGTCGGCCCTCCTCGAGTGCATGGAGGAGCACCAGGTCACGGTGGACGGCGTGACGTACCAGCTCGACAGCCCGTTCATGGTGATCGCCACCCAGAACCCCATCGAGATGGAGGGCACCTATCCCCTGCCGGAGGCGCAGCGCGACCGCTTCACCGCCCGCGTCGCGATGGGCTACCCCGAGCCGCACGCCGAACTGGAGATGCTCGACGTCCACGGCGGCGCCTCTCCCCTGGACAAGCTGCAGCCGGTCGCGACGACGGCAGAGGTGCGCGCGCTGATCGAGGCGGTGCGCGGTGTGTACGTGTCGCAGCCGGTCAAGAAGTACGCCATCGACCTGGTCGTCGCCACCCGCCACTCCCCCGACCTGCGGCTCGGCGCCTCGCCCCGCTCGACGCTGCAGCTCGTCCGCGCCGCGCGGGCGCACGCCGCGCTGTCCGGCCGGGACTACGTCATCCCCGACGACCTGCAGGACCTGGCCGTTCCCGTGCTGGCGCACCGCCTGCTGCCGAGCGTCGAGGCCCAGGGCCAGCGCCGCCTCCCGGAGCAGGTGGTGACCGACCTCGTCAGGCGGGTGCCGGTGCCGGAGACGCGCTCATCATGAGGGCGGGGCTGCGGGCGCTCACCGCGAGGGGCCGGTCGTTCCTCGCCTCCGGTGTCGCGGCGCTGCTGATGGCGGTCCTGCTCGGGGAGAACGACCTGTTCCGGATCGGGGTGCTGGTGGCGGCGCTGCCGCTGCTGGCCGCCATGGTGGTGGCGCGCACCCGGTACCGGCTGAGCTGCGCCAGACGGCTGGACCCGGCCAGGGCCGAGGTGGGCGGGGAGGCCACCGTGACGCTGCGCCTGGAGAACGTCACCCGGCTGCCCACCGGTCTGCTGCTCATCGAGGACACCGTGCCGTACGCGCTGGGCGTGCGGCCCCGGTTCGTGCTGGACAAGGTCGAGGCGAAGGGCATCCGCGAGATCGACTACCGGGTCCGCTCCGACCTGCGCGGCCGGTACACGATCGGGCCGCTGTCGGTGCGCATCGCCGACCCGTTCGGGCTCGTGGAGCTGTCGCGCGCGTTCACCATCGCCGACACGCTGGTGGTGACGCCGCAGGTCGTGGCGCTGCCGCACGTACGGCTGTCGGGTGAGTGGACGGGCGGCGGCGACAGCCGCACGCGCAGCGTGGCCGCGGCCGGCGACGACGACGTGGCCCCGCGCGAGTACCGGCAGGGCGACGACCTGCGGCGGGTCCACTGGCGCTCCACCGCGCGGCGAGGCGAGCTGATGGTGCGGCGCGAGGAGCAGCAGTGGCAGAGCCGCGGCGCTCTCCTGCTCGACACGCGTCGTCACGCCCACCGCGGCGAGGGGCCCCGCTCGTCGTTCGAGGTGGCGGTCTCGGCCGCGGCCTCCATCGGCGTGCACCTCGCTCACGAGGGCCTCGGCCTGCGCCTGGTCACCGACCAGGGCGCGGAGCACCTGACGGACACGGGCCTGAGCTGGTCGCTGCTCGACACGCTGGCCGTGGTGCGGCAGAGCCCGGTCCGCTCACTGGACATGGCGGTCTCGGCGCTGCGGCAGGGCGGCGGCGACGGGCTGGTCGTGGCCGTGCTCGGCTCCCTCGACCCGGAGGAGGCCCGGGAGCTGGGGCGGGTGCGGCACAGCGGCATCACCGGCGTGGCGGTGCTGCTGGACGTGGACACCTGGGACGGGAGCGAGCCCGGCTCGAACGAGGACTACCAGGCGGTGCAGGCCGTGCTCAGCGGTTACGGCTGGCGCATCGTGCGGCTGCCCGCGGGCACGTCGATCGCCTCCGTGTGGCAGGCGGCCGGCAACCGCGGCCGGTACGCGTTCAGCCCGGCGGGAGGTGCGGCATGAGGCTGTCGGTCGCGGCGGCGGTGGCCACGTTCTGCGCGGCGATCCTGCTCTATCCGCTGTTCGAGGGCGGCTCGTGGTTCTGGGGGGCGCTGGGCGCGGTGCTCGCCGTCCTCGCCGCGAGCATGCTCAGCGGCCGGCTGTCGCTGCCCCTGTGGGCGGCGCCGCTGGTGAGTGTGGTCGCGCTGTGGATCTACCTGACAGCGTCGTTCGCCGCGGGCAAGGCGTGGGCGTGGGTCGTGCCGACCAAGGCGTCGGTCGTGGCGCTGGGCAAGCTGCTCGGGACCGGGTGGACGGACATCCAACGCTTCGCCGCGCCGGTTCCGGCCAACACCGGCATCACGCTGCTCACCTGCGGCGGCGTGGGGCTCATCGCGCTGCTGGTGGACCTGCTCGCGGCGCGGATGCGGCGGGCGGCGCTGGCCGGGCTGCCGCTGCTGGCGCTGGCCACGGTGCCGGCGACGATCCTGGCCGACCCGATCGGCTGGCCGGCGTTCGTGATCGCCGCGTCCGGTTTCCTCGGCCTGCTCCTGGCCGACGGCCGCGAGCGGGTGGGCCACTGGGGACGGGCGGTGCTGGTGCGCCGCACCACCCGCGCGGCCGCCCCGCAGCCGCCGCCGGGAGCGCGGGGCCAGGGGCGGCAGGTCCCGGAGCGCGCGCGGGAGACCGCCGACACGCGGGGGCTGCGGCTGTCGGGCAAGCGGATCGGGTTCGCCGCGGTGGTGCTCGCCGTGCTGGTGCCGGCCACGCTGCCGTCGATGGAACCGGTGTCTTTCTTCACCTTCGGCGTGGGCGGCAGCGGCTCTGGCACCGGCAACTCGATCAGCATCGCCAACCCGATCGCGAGCCTGAAGGGCCAGCTGAACCTGCCCGCGCCACGGGTCGTGCTGTCGTACACCAACAGCGACGACAAGCCCCGCTACCTGCGGATCTTCGCCCTCGACACGTTCGACGGCGAGCAGTTCGGCATGACCGAGCCCAAGGGCTCGCCGGACAACCGGACGGAGAACGGGCCGCTTCCGCCGCCGCCGGGCCTCTCACGGGGCGTGCCGGTCGCGAACGCGGTGACCGACGTCCAGATCAGCGACGAGATCGCGAAGCTGGAGTTCCTGCCGTTGCCGTACCCGCCGCGGCAGATCGAGGTGGACGGCGACTGGCGGGCCGACGTGGACACGCTCATGGTCTTCTCGACCAGGGAGCAGGCCGCCGGCCTGGAGTACAAGGTGTCGAGCAGCGAGCCGGCGCCCACCAGCGAGCTGCTGAAGTCGCTGCCGCAGTCGCGGCCCGACCTCGACGCCCGCTACCTGAAGCTGCCGGACGACCTGCCCCCGGAGATCCGAGGGCTGGCGGACGACATCACCAAGGGCGCCCGCACCGGCTACGACGCGGCGGTCAAGATCCAGGAGTTCTTCACCAAGACCGGGAACTTCTCCTACACGCTGCAGACGCAGGGCAGCGGCAACTCGGCGCTGAAGGACTTCCTGCTGCGCAGCCGGGCCGGTTACTGCGAGCAGTTCGCGGCGTCGATGGCGGTGCTGGCCAGGCTGGCGGGCATCCCGTCGCGGGTGGCGATCGGCTACACCGGCGGCACGAAGATCGGCGACCGCTGGCTGGTCGGGACGAACGACTCCCACTCCTGGCCCGAGCTGTACTTCGAGGGCGTGGGCTGGCTGCCGTTCGAGCCGACGCCGACGGGCTCGCTCGGCCAGGGCAGCGCCCGGGTTCCCGCGTACACCGTGCCGCCGCCGGACCCGGTGGGCGACGGCTCGACGCCGACGCCCGGCGCGACGAGCAGCTCCGCCGACGAGCCGCTGTCGCCGCAGGGCCGGGTCAACCCGCGCGAGCTGGACCGCGAGGCCACGCTGCAGCCGCGCGGCCTGACGGCCGAGGAGGAGACGCCCTGGGCGGCCCGGCTCGGCCTCGGGGCGGGGGTGCTCCTGCTGATCCTGCTGGTGCCGGCCGCGCTGCGGCTGCTCACGCGCGGGCGGCGGCTGCGCCGCCTCGACGGCGCGGGACGGCCGCCGGGCCCCTCGTCGGGGCAGGACGCTCCGCGTGACGGCTCCGGTACGGGCGTCAGCGCCGTGACCGGGCGGCGGCCGGCCGTGGCCGCCGTCTGGACGGAGCTCGACGACCTGCTGCTGGACTACGGGATGGAGCGCGGCACGAGCGAGACGCCGCGCGCGCTGGCGCGCAGGCTGGCCGAGCGGTACGAGTTCGACGCCGACTCGGCGGCGGCCCTGGCGGCCATCGCGTCGGCGGTGGAGCGGTCGCTGTTCGCGCGCTCGCCCGGGGAGTTCGGGCCGATGCGGCAGAACCTTCGCACGGTGCGCAAGGCCCTGGCGGCGACGGTGTCGCGGGGACGGCGGGTGCGGGCCGTGCTGCTGCCGCCCTCGACCCTGCGCAGGCTGCGCCGGCTGGGCGAGGGGCTGCTGGACGGGTTCGACCGGCTGGAGAGCCTGCGGTTGCGCAGGACGGCCCCGAAGGGGTCATGACGGGACACGCGTGATCGTGCGGTCGTTCCCTGGAGGACGGCCGCACGATCGTGCGGAGAGGAACCCGGGTCAGCCGGCGGCCGTGCGGTCGTTCCTGGGGGATGACCGCACGATCGCGCCGGGAAGGATCCGGGTCAGCGCTCGTCGTGCCGGCGGCGCCAGCGCTCTTCCATGCGCTCCATGAACGTGCCCCGGCCACCGCGACGGGCCTGCTTGCCCGGGGCGGGAGCGGAGCCGGTAGCGGTGTCGACGAAGCCGTTCATGCGCTTCCAGCTCGACAGGCCCCACAGACACGCGGCGAGCATGACCACGAAGCCGCCGACACCGACCGGGATCAGATTGATCACCACGCCGACCATGAGGAGCACGACCCCGAGCGCAAAGCCGATGGAGGCCTTGATCAGGCGGCGCTTGTAGTGGCTGCGGGGGTCACTGATCCTGACGGTGTTGGCCCACTTCGGATCCTCGGCGTAGAGTGCCTGCTCGATCTGGTCGAGCAAGCGCTGCTCGTGCTCAGAGAGCGGCACGGCGCCTCCCAAGGACGGCCCCAGGACGGGGAAGACGGCAACGAACACGGGGTGTCCGGACCTCGCGGTCGGTTATCCCCAGAATACGAGGCTGTAGACGTAGGCGAAAGCAAACGTCCAACGCAGACCAAACCGGAGGTGACGTCATAGCTCCATTGTGGGTCATCTAGGCACCACTCCCCACACTCCCCCCGAGTCGTGACATCGGCGACGACATCAGCGTCATGCTTCCATTTCATCAAGTCTTCCGCGCACAAGCGACGCCGGGAGCACCGCATCGGGCCCGAACCTTCGGATCGCCTTGTCCATCGCGCGTTCGGCCTCCCGCCATCCCGTCTCGCGCTCGCCGAGGCTGAGCTGCCGCGCCGCCGAGCCGGCGGGCCTGAGGTTCTCCATCCTGACACCGACGAGGCGAAGGCGCACCCGCTCCAGCCCGGCCGCCTCGAACAGCTCGCACGCCGTGGCGTAGATCTCCTGGGCGACGTCGGTCGGTTCCTTGAGGGTGCGCGAGCGGGTGATCGTGGTGAAGTCGGCCCGGCGCAGCTTCACGCTCACCGTGCGGCCCACGTGACCGCCCGCGCGCATGCGGGCCGCCACGCGCTCCGACAGGCGCAGCAGCTCCCGCCTGATCGCCTCCGGGTCGTCGACGTCGGCGGCGAACGTCTCCTCGTTGCCGATGCTCTTGTCGGGCGCGTGGGCGGTGACGGGCCGCTCGTCGCGGCCCCACGCCAGCTGCGCCAGGTGGCCGCCCACGGCGTGGCCCAGCTCGCGGCGGAGCGTGGCGGGCGGCACCCGGGCCAGGTCGCCGACCGTGCGGATGCCGAGCCGCACGAGGGCCTGCTCGGTGCGCTCGCCGACGCCCCACAGCGCCGAGACGGGCAGCGGGTGGAGGAACGCCACCACCTCGGCCTCGGGCACGACGAGCAGGCCGTCGGGCTTGCACTGCTTGGAGGCGAGCTTGGCGACGAACTTGCTGCTCGCCACCCCCACCGAGCAGGTGATGCCGTAGCGCTCGCGCACCTGCTCGCGGATCGTCGCGGCGATCGCCGTGGGCGGCCCCAGCCGGCGTCTGGCGCCGCCCACGTCGAGGAACGCCTCGTCGGAGGCGATCGGCTCGACCAGCGGGGTGATCGCGTGGAAGATCTCCATGACACCCCGCGACACCTCGGAGTACTTGTCATGGCTCGGCGGGATGATCGCCGCCTGCGGGCACATGCGGCGCGCCCGGCTCATGGGCATCGCCGAGTGCACGCCGTAAGCCCGGGCCTCGTAGGTGGCGCTGAGCACCACGCCGCGGCCGGCGGGCGAGCCGACGATCACCGGCCTGCCGCGCAGCTCCGGCCGCTCCAGCAGCTCGACGCTCGCGAAGAAGGCGTCCATGTCGACGTGGAGGATCGGGCAGCCGCTGTCATCGGCCCCGGTCCGTGGAGCGGGGCCGATGCCGGTGATCTGCTTGCGGGACACGTCCTCGATTCTATCCGAACACCCGTACGAACGCCCGTGCGAGCCCCTGGTCGACGCCCGCGCCGGACGCGCCGGCTCCGGCGGCACTCGCCCGGCGGGGTCAGCCCCGGCGAGCGAGGACGTGCAGCTGGGTGGCGATGTCGCGCAGCACGGGATGGCCGGCGGCGGCCTGCTCCAGCGCCACCAGCGCCTCCGCTGCGCCGGGCTCGCCGTCGACCAGCCGGCTGGGCACCAGGTCGGCGAAGACCCGCACGCCGTGGACGGCTCCCACCGCGAAGCCCGTGACCGCCAGCAGCTCGGACAGCGCCTCGGCGGTGTAGCGGCGCGGGGTAGGGTCGCGGTCGCCCCAGCGGCCCTCGGGGTCGGCCAGCGCGGCCCGCGCCTCGTCGAAGTGACCGGCCAGCGCTCGGTGGAGGGCCGCCGCGACCGGGTTGGCCGCCAGCACGCTCACCGCCCCGCCCCGGCGCAGCAGCCCGGCGACGGCGGTCATCGCGCCGATCGGGTCGTCGACGTACTCGAGCACGCTGTGGCACAGCACCAGGTCGGCGCCCTCGTCGTCGAGCAGGTCGGCCAGGTCGGCGAGGTCGCCCTGGAGCCCGCGCACGCCGACGCCCTTCTCCTTGGCCCGGCGCTCCAGGGCGGCCAGCGAGTCGGGGCTCGGGTCGACGACCGTGACGGTGTGGCCCAGCTCGGCCAGCGGCACGGCGAACCCGCCGGTGCCGCCGCCGGCGTCGACGATGTCGAGCCGGTCACGCCCGGTGGTCTCCCGCAGCCGGGCCAATTCGGCCAGCAACGCGTCCCAGACGACGGCGGTCCGCACCGCCGGGGGCCTCGTGACGCCTTCAGCTCGCAACCTCGGCTCGCCTCCTTCTCGCTCCTCCGACGCGCCCCAGCCTACGCCGTCCCGCGCCTCCCACGTGCTGCCACGGGCGCCAAGGCCGCGGACCGTCACGGCGCGGGGGCGCGCTCGGTCACGGCGCAGGGGCGGGGACGGGTGCGGCGCGGAGGCGGGGACGGGTGCGGTCCGTCACGGCACCGGGGCCGGGCGCAGGGCGCGGACCACGGCGGCGGGGTCGGCGGCGAAGAACCGCACGGAGGTGACCTCGGCCCGGCCGCCGAGCGGGCGCACCACGGTGACCGGGGCGGTCAGCTCGACGGCCACGTTGGTCTGCGACCCCACCACGACCCGCAGCCGCCCGTCCGCCACCGTGATCATGCCCTTCTCGTTGTAGGAGCGCGTCGCCGTGACCGAGGCGATCAGCTCGCGCGGTACGCGCAGGTCGAGGTACTCGCCGTACCGGACGCGCAGCTCGTCCGGGCTCACCAGGTGGGGCCGCAACGCGCAGGAGGCGGCCAGGGCCAGGCCGAACAGCACCCCGTACGCGTCGAGCAGGAGGACCGGCAGCCGGATCGCGGCGGGCACCTCGAGGGAGACGAGCAGCAGGTCCACCACGACGGCCTCCACGGCCAGCGCGAAGGTGAAGACGAGCTGGAGGGCCGCCTGCTCCCCCGCGTACGGGACGGCGACGGCGCCCGGCGGCACCCGGGGCCGGCCGCGCCGCACCGCGAACAGGACGAGGGCGGCCACGCCCCGCACCTCGAACTCCACCAGCCTGCGCACCACCCGCGGCACCAGGGCGTCGGCGGTGGCCGCCAGCGCGGCCCGCCG
>NZ_JBFAIA010000232.1:0-10902 GCF_040654455.1 Nonomuraea sp. NPDC050691 | reverse complement strand
GGCGCCGCGCTGGTGGAGGCGGTGGCGCGTGCCGTGGACCCGCGTGCGGCGCTGACCGCCGGCCGTCCGGTGTTCCTCGTGGTGTCCGCCCTGCTGGCGCTGGCCACGACGCTGCCGATGCCGGTGCTGTGGCGGCAGCCGGTGGCGGCCGGGCTGACCGTCACGGCGGCGGGCGTGCTGTCGCTGACCGCGTTCCAGACGTTGACCGTGGCCGGCGCTCTCGCGCAGCTCGTCACCGGATACCGCCTCGGCCGGGCCGGGCCGCGGGAGGTGGCCGTCGCGTCGGCGGTGCCGTTCCCGTTACTGGCCCTGATGGGCCAGGCCGACGGCGAGCCGCGGCTGCTCACACTGGTGCTCGCCTCGCTGGCCCCGGCCGCGGCGCTCGCCGGTGTGGCGCGGCGGGCCCAGGGTGAGGCGCGCGAGAGCGCGGCGGCCAGCCGGGTCGCCACCGAGGGCCTGCTGGAGCACGCCGCCCGGGGCGAACGGGCGCGGATCGCCCGCGAGCTGCACGACGTGGTGGCCCACCACATCTCGATGGTGGCCGTGCAGGCCGAGACGGCGCGGCTGGCCACGCCCGGCATGCCGCCCGCGGGCGCGGAGCGGCTGGCGGCCATCGGCGACACCGCCCGCGCCGCGCTGACCGAGATGCGGCGGCTGCTCGGCGTGCTGCGCGAGGACGCGGGCGCCGACCCCGGCATCCGCGCACCGCAGCCCGGGCTGGGACTCGGTGAGCTGAACGAGCTGCTCGACGAGGCCCGCGACGCCTCGGGCACGGGCACACGCCTCATCGTGCGGGGCCGTCCCGTCCGGCTGGATCCGGGCGTGGAGCTGGCGGCGTACCGGATCATCCAGGAGGCGCTCACCAACGCCCGCCGGCACGCCCCGGGGGCCGCCGTGGACGTGGAGCTCCACTACACGGGTGAGGTGCTGCGGGTGCGCGTCCGCGACAACGGCCCCGGCCCCTCCCTGCCCGCGCACGCCGGGCACGCGCCGGTGGGGATGCGGGACCGCCAGGCGGGGCACGGGCTGGCGGGGATGCGGGAGCGCGCGGCCGCGGTGGGCGGGCGGCTCACCACCGGCCCCGCGCCCGGCGGCGGCTTCCTGATCGAAGCCACCCTCCCCGGCACGGCCCCCGGCGAGTCCACGCGCGAGGGCGCGGAGCCGGGCCCGGCGGGGCGGGAGGGCGTATGACGGGCGCGTCCTCCCCCGTCGTGCGGATCGTCGTCGTCGACGACCATCTCGTCGTCCGTACCGGTTTCGCCGAGCTGCTGGCCACCCAGCCCGACTTCGAGGTCGTGGGCACCGGCGTCGACGGCGCGCAGGCCGTCCGGGTCTGCCGCGACCTGAGCCCCGACGTCGTGCTCATGGACGTGCGCATGCCCGGCATGGACGGCATCGAGGCCACCCGCCGCCTGGCCGCCGGGCCCGGCGAGGGGCCGCGGGTGCTCATCCTGACGACGTTCGACCTCGACGAGTACGTCTACGACGCGCTGCGCGCCGGTGCCAGCGGGTTCCTGCTGAAGGACGTCACCGCGGAGCGGCTGTTCGACGCGGTACGGGTGATCGCGGCGGGCGAGGCGCTGCTGGCGCCGGGGGTGACGCGGCGGCTGATCGGCGAGTTCGCGCGCCTCCGGCCCGGCCCCTCCCCCGCGGCCGCGGCGGCGCTGGCCGCGCTCACCCCGCGCGAGACGCAGGTGCTGCGGCTCATCGCCGAGGGCCTGTCCAATCCCGAGATCGCCGCCCGGCTGACGGTCACGGAGGAGACGGTGAAGACGCACGTGAGCCGGGTCCTGGGCAAGCTCGGGCTGCGCGACCGGACGCAGGCGGTCGTGGCCGCGTACGAGACGGGCCTCGTGGTGCCCGGCGCCCGCGGCACGTCGTAGACCCCCGCACCCGCGGCACGTCGTGGTCGAGGACGCGGGTGAGCTGCGCGACGACGTCGCGGCGGCGGTCGGCGGGGTCGGCGGCGCGCTCCACCCGGCCGCGCGCGGACAGCTCGTTGATGACGGAGACCAGGTCCGTCACGGGCCGATCCCACCCATTGCGTTAGTCGCACTAACGATGTATTTTCGTTAGCGACATAAACGTTAGTAGCGCAAACGATTTGCGAGGGACCTCCCATGCCGGTCATCGACGTACTCGACTCGACCCTGTTCTACGAGGAGACGGGCGCCGGCGCCCCGATCGTCTTCCTCCACGGCAACCCCGGCTCCTCCCGCCTGTGGCGCGAGGTGATGCCCGCGATCGGCGTGCCCGGCCGGCTGCTCGCCCCCGACCTGATCGGCATGGGCCGCTCCGGCAAGCCGGACATCGCCTACACCTTCGCCGACCACGCCCGTTACCTCGACGCCTGGTTCGACGCCCTGGGCCTGGACGACGTCATCCTGGTCGGGCACGACTGGGGCGGCGCCCTCGCCTTCGACTGGGCCGGACGCCACCCCGAGCGGGTGCGCGGGATCGCGTTCCTCGAGACCATCGTCAAGACCTTCTCCTGGAGCGAGCTGGGCGAGGGCCCGAGGGCGAGGGGCCGGGCCATCCGCGGACCCGAGGGAGAGGCGCTCGTCCTCGACGGGCACTTCCTCATCGACACCGCGTACACCGGAGGCGTCCTGACCCCTCTCCCCGAGGAGGAGATCGCGCGCTACCGCGAGCCGTACCCGACCCGCGAGAGCCGCCGGCCGCTGCTGCAGTGGGCGCGTTCGATCCCGCTCGACGGCGAGCCGGCCGACGTGGCGGAGCGGGTCGAGCGCTACGGCGCCTGGCTGGCCAAGAGCGACGACGTGCCCAAACTGCTGCTCACGTTCGACTCCTCGCCGACCCTGCTCATCACCCCGGACGTCGCCGAATGGTGCGCGGCCACGTTCGCGGCACTGGAGGTCGAGCACTGCGGCCCGGCCGGACACCACGCTCCGGAGGACCGGCCCGAGGCCATCGCCGCGGCCGTCACCGCCTGGGCCCGGCGGCACGGCCTGGCCGGCGACGCCTGACCCCCCTTACGGATCTTCCGGAATCTCGATTGCGGCGCGGGCCGCCGCGCCGCCATCATCCCGTCATGGATCTCCTTTCCTCCCTACCGGCCTTCGTCGTCGCCGTGGTCCTCATCTCGGCCTCGCCGGGCCCCGCGATGGCCCTCATCCTGCGCCGCGCCGCCGTGCGCGGGCTGTCCGGCGCGGTCCCGACGGTTCTCGGCCTCGAAGCCGGCCTCTACGTGTGGGCGCTGTGCGCCGCGGCCGGCCTGGCCGCCCTCGTCGCCGCCTCCGAGGTGGCCTTCGTCGTCCTGCGCGTGGTCGGCGCCGTCTTCCTGCTCTACCTCGGGGTGAAGGCGTGGCGCTCCGCGTGGCGCAGCCGCCGCACGGGCGCCGCCGCGCAGCCGGAGGAGGAGCCCCCGGTGGTCTCCGCCCGGTCCTGGTGGAAGGCGTTCGGGGAGGGCGCCGTCGTGATGCTCGCCAACCCCAAGGCCGCCGCCTTCATGATCGCCTTCTATCCGCAGTTCGTGCCGCACGACCGGCCGCTGCTCGCGACCACGGCCCTGCTCGCCCTGCTCCAGGTCGCCCTGGAGACGGTCCTCTACCTCTCGCTCGCGGCGGTGGTGGGACGCGCGGGCGCGTGGTTCCGCCGCCCGGTCGTCCGACGCCGCCTCGACGCCGTGAGCGGCACCGTCCTCGTCGCCCTGGGCCTGCGCGTCGCCGTCGAGAGCCGCTGACCGCACTCCAGCAGTTCATAACGAACGCTTCTAACCTGCATCGTCATCATCTCTTGGACTTCTGATCGCCGCCAGTGAATCCTGGGAGGGAAAGACCGGAACCCGACAGAAAGCACGCACCATGGCCACGTACGTCCTCGTCCCCGGCATGTGTCACGGCGGCTGGAGCTTCGACCCCGTCACCGAGCGCCTGCGCGCCCAAGGCCACCGGGTCATCCCGGTCACGCTCAGCGGGGTGGCCGAGCGCAGCCACCTCCTGACCGGCGGGGTGAACCTCGACACCCACATCCGGGACGTGACCGCCCTCCTGGAGGCCGAAGGGGTCGAGGACGCCGTGCTCGTCGGCCACAGCTACGGCGGCATGGTGATCACCGGCGCCGCCGGCCGCGCCCCCGGGCGGGCCGGCGCGCTGGTCTACCTCGACGCGGTCGTCCCGTCCGACGGCGACTCCTGCTGGTCACTCGTCCGGGACGAGGAACGCCGCTGGTACGCGGACGTGGACGAGACCGGCTACGCGGTGCGCACCCTGCCCTTCTTCGACCCGCGCGCCACGCCCCACCCGATCGCCTCGGTGCTGCAACCGCTGCGCCTGACGGGCGACCTCTCGCATGTGCGCCGCAGGGACTACGTGTACGCGGCCCGATGGGACGGCGAGTCGCCGTCCACCGTCTTCCACGACCGGCTGCGGCCGGACCCGGCATGGACGGTCCACTCGCTGGCCGGCGGCCACAACCTCATGCGCGACACCCCCGACGAGCTGGTCAGGATCCTGCTCGACGCCGCCTGAGCGCGCCCGGCCGGGTCAGACGTAGGACTCCTCCCGCCGCGCCTGGCCGAGGTCCGTCGCGATGGCGGCGAAGCGCGGCGCCAGCTCCGCCTCGACCACCGCCGCCTCCTCCTCACCCAGCTCCACGACGGGCGCCGCGTACCCCAGGGACCGGACGAACTCCACGCGCAGGTCGATCGGCGGGTGCGAGTCGAACACGTGCCGCTCCTGCCGGGCCTCCAGCCGGCGCCGCCGCTCCAGCTCCTGCTCCGGCACCTGGCCGTGCTTCTCGGGCAGCCGCGTCCACACGGACGTGCCGAACGAGGCGGCCAGCCAGCTCAGCTCGTTCAGGTCGATGGTCGCGGTGACCAGCCGGTCCAGCATGCCGGCCGCGGCCTCGGCCGACGCCACCCGGGCGGCCCGCTCATCGGCGACGTACTCCCCCTGCCGCCCCGAGCGCATGGACACGGCCAGCAGGAGGAACCCCAGCACGCGCAGCACGAGCCCGGCCAGCCACATGAGGGCCGCCAGCGCGAGGGAGACCATCGCGACGAAGCTCTGCGCCGTCACCTCGGCGGTGTCCCTGCCGCCGCGCGCCACCCCCCGGACGACCGCGTGGACCTCGGCCAGGGCGCGGATCGCGGTCCCGGTGAGGCGCCCCTGACGAACGTCGCCGTTGCTGGAGTGGCTGAGCTCGTGCGCCAGGAGCGCCACCTTCTCCTGCCGGCCCAGCACCGCCCAGAGGGGCGCGCCGAGGATGAGGGTCCGCCTGCCCCGCAGCCCGATCCGCCCGTACGCGGCGTTGTGCTCGGCCGAGACGAACACCACGTCGACCGGCGGCGCCCCCACTTCGGCGCCGATCCGGTCCAGCAGGCCGAACAGGCGCGGCGCGCGGCCACGGCCGAGCAGGTGACGATCGGCCGGCAGGCGGCCGAGCCGGGGCCGCATCAGCCAGGCCACGCCCAGCAGGAGCACGGCCGACAAGAGGCCCACGATGTTCGGCACCGCGACGACGACCGCCACGGCCGCCACCACGCAGCCGGCGGTGACCAGATGGATCAGCGCCGCCAGCAGCATGGCCGCCGCCCGCGAGAGCCCTCCGCCCTCCAGCGTGGCGCCGCGGCGCAGGACGTGGGCGTGCTGCCCGGCGGTGAGCCGGTCCGCGAGCACGGCTCCGAGAGATCGTCTGCCGGGTAACTCCCCGGTGAGGTTCCATTCGCACGACGGACACCAGAGGGCGTAACGGTCGTCCCTGACGATGTCGGCAGAGCACTGGGGGCAGGGGGTGTGGGAAGACATGATCGCGAGTGTGGCACGGCTTCGGGAGGGGCCGCGCGCGGGCGTGATCAAGGTCCTGGAGGGCCGCCGTCAGGGCTCCGCTCCCCGCCCGCCGGGCGAGACCGTGCCGGGCGCGGCCGGACCGGAGGGGGCGACCATGCCCCGCAGCAGCTCGGCGACGATCACCGCCCGCTCGGTTCGGCGAACTCGCCCAGCTCGGCGAAGAGCCGCTCGGCGGCCAGGTAGCGCGAGAACTCCAGCGGCTGGTCGAAGTAGGCGCGCAGATGGGCGGCCGCGGCCTCCTGGGAGCGGACGAAGGTCCGGCTGATGTACGCGGCGCCTTTACGTTGTAGATCAAATAGTCGGGCCTTGCCAACCCATGATCCGCAGTTTAGGTTAGGCTTACCTAAGACTTCGGAGGCAGAAGCTTCATGTCCGTGCAGTTCCCGCCTTCCGCCGCGCCGCGCTCCGCCTACCCGGTGGACGTGCTCCCCGCCCGGCTCCGCCGACTCCTCCTCCACCTGGCCTCGGCCGGCACCCCGGTGTCGGCCTACGTCTACGACGGCGAGGTGGCCGCCGAGCGCGCCCGCGAGCTGCGGGCCGCGTTACCGGACTGGGCGGCCGTCCACTACGCCGTCAAGGCCAACTCCTTCCCCGGCGTCGTCGCCGCCCTGGCCCCGCACGTGGACGGGTTCGAGGTGGCCTCCCGGGCCGAGCTCGACCTCGCACTCAACGCCCGCCCCGCGACGGCCGCGCCGGCGCCCGTCGTGGCGGCGGGCCCCGCCAAGTCGCCCCCGTTCCTGGCCGCCCTCATCCGGGCGCGGGTCGAGGCGATCAACGCCGAGAGCCTGCTGGAGCTGCACCGGATCAGCTCCATCGCCGTCGCCGAGGGCGTCCGCGCCCGGGTGACGCTGCGGGTCAACCCCGCCTCGATCCCCGTCACCGGCTCGTTGCGGATGGGCGGCGTCCCGTCGCAGTTCGGCGTGGCCGAGCCGGACGTGCCCGGCGTGCTGCGCGCCGCGGCCCGGCTGCCCGGCCTGGACCTGGTCGGCTTCCACGTGCACGCCGCCTCCGGCAACCTCGACGCCGACGCCCACGCCGCGTACCTGCGCTGGTGCGTGGAGTGGAGCACGCGCACCGCCCGCGAGCACGGCGTCGACCTGCGCCTCGTGGACGTGGGCGGCGGCATCGGGGTGGCCTTCGAGGGCGAGAAGCCGTTCGACGTCGCCCGCTTCGGCGAGCTGGCCGCCCAGGTGGAGCCACCGCCGGGCGTCAGGGTGCTGCTGGAACCCGGCCGCTACCTGGTCGCCGACTGCGGCTGGTACGCCGCCGAGGCGATCGACGTGAAAACGTCGTACGGGGCGTCGTACGTGCTGATCCGCGGCGGCATCAACCACTTCCAGCTCCCCACGTCCTGGGACATCGTGCACAACATGGCGGTGCTGCCCGTCGAGGACTGGCCCGACGACTGCCCGCGTCCGGCCGTGTCCGACACCGAGGTGACCGTCACCGGCGAGCTGTGCACCCCCGAGGACACGCTGCTGCGCGACGTCCGGGTGGACCGGGTGCGCGCCGGCGACATCGTCGTCTTCCCGTACGCCGGCTCCTACGGCTGGGAGTTCGCCATGCACCGCTTCCTCGGCCACCCCGTGGCCGAGCGCCACCTGCTGTGACACCCGCTGTGACACCCGCCGCGTTCCGGCGTCCTTCCTGCCCGCCTACGTCCTGGAGACCCATGACCGCGCATCCGGCCGACCTGGCCCCGGACTCCGCCCTCGACTCCTTCGCCGCTCCTCACGACGCCGGCGCGGTGCTGCGCCGGCAGCGCGACCGCGAGTCCTCCGCCCGCACCTACGCCCGGTCCTTTCCGATCGTCCCGGTACGCGCCGAAGGCATGGTGGTCGAGGCCGCCGACGGCCGCCGCTACCTCGACTGCCTGTCGGGCGCCGGCACCCTCGCCCTCGGCCACAACCACCCGGTGGTCCTGGAGGCGATCCGGCGCACGCTCGACAGCGGTGCCCCGCTGCACGTCCTCGACCTGGCGACGCCGGAGAAGGACGCGTTCGTGGAGGAGCTGTTCGCCACGCTGCCGCGCGGGCTGGCGGACCGGGCGCGGATCCACTTCTGCGGGCCCGCCGGGACCGACGCGGTGGAGGCGGCGCTGAAGCTCATGCAGACCGCCACCGGCCGCCGCGGCCTGCTCGCCTTCACCGGCGGCTACCACGGCATGACCCTCGGGGCCCTGGCCGCCACCGCGAACGTCGCGGTCAAGCAACCCGTGGCCGGCATCGCGGCCGACGTGACCCGGCTGCCGTACCCGTACCCGTACCGCTGCCCGTTCGGCGTGGGCGGGCAGGCGGGGGCGCGGCTGTCGGCGGCGTACACGCAGCGGCTGCTCGACGACCCGGCGGGCGGCGTGGTGCCGCCCGCGGCGATGATCGTGGAGGCCGTGCAGGGCGAGGGCGGCGCGGTCGCGGCGCCCGACTCCTGGCTGCGCGAGATGCGGCGGATCACGGCCGAGCGCGAGATCCCGCTGATCGTGGACGAGGTGCAGACCGGTGTCGGACGCACCGGGGCGTTCTGGGCGGTGGAGCACAGCGGGATCGTGCCGGACGCCATGGTGCTGTCCAAGGCGATCGGCGGCAGCCTGCCGCTCGCGGTGATCGTCTACCACGAGGACTACGACGGGTGGCTGCCGGGCGCGCACACGGGCACGTTCCGCGGCAACACGCTGGCCATGGCGGCCGGCACGGCCACGCTGCGCCACGTCGCCCGCGAGGGCCTGGCCGGGCGCGCCGCCGTGGGCGGCGGCCGGGTGCTGGAACGGCTCGGCGCGCTGCGCGACGAGCGGCCGGTGGTCGGCGACGTGCGGGGCCGCGGGCTGATGCTCGGCGTCGAGCTGGTCGACCCGGCCGGCGAGCCCGACGCGTGCGGGGCGTACCCGGCGGCGCCGCGCACGGCGGCCGAGGTCCGCGCGGCGTGCCTGGAACGCGGGCTCATCGTGGAGCTCGGCGGCCGGTACGACTCCACGGTGCGGCTGCTGCCGCCGCTGGTCATCTCGGACGAGCAGGCGGAGGCGGTCGTGGACCGGCTGGCCGACGCGATCGCCGCGGTGACGGCCCCCCGCCTGACGGGACGGCCCGCATGACGGACACCTTGCGGGAACCGGCACAGGACGCCGCCGAGGACTCGACCGCCCGAGCCGGTGCTTCGGCGTCAGCCGCACGGGCCGGTGCTCACGTCGCGATCGCGCCGCCCGGCGGGCTCGCGCCGAGACCTGACGACGGGCCCGCGTCCGCGCGACCGGCCGGGGCGCTCGCGACCGTACGACCGGACGAGGCGCCGGGGTCCGTGCGAACGGACGGAGCGCTCGCGACCGTGCGGCCCGACGAGGCGCTGGCGGAGGCGGTGCGGGCCGTTCTGGACGGGCTGGCCGCCGGGACGGCGCGGCGTGGCGGTCCCGTACCGGCCGGGACGCCGGAGGCCCTGGCCGCGCACGTCGCCCGCACCATGGCGGAGGCGCGCGGCGACGAGGCCCTCGGCCGCCTGACCGAGCTGCTGGCGTACGGCGGGGCCGACCCTGCCGACCCGGCCTGCGCCGCGCACCTGCACTGCCCGCCGCTGGCCGTCGCCGTGGCCGCCGACCTGGCCGTGTCCGCGCTGAACCCGTCCCTGGACTCGTGGGACCAGGCGCCCGCGGCGACCGAGCTGGAGACCCTGCTGCTGAGGGAGCTGGCCGGGCTCGCCGGCTATCCGGGCACGGCCGCCGGCGTGCTCACCTCCGGCGGCACCGAGTCCAACGTGATGGGACTCATGCTGGCCAGGGACCGCGTGCTGGAGCGGGTCACCGGAGAGCCGGTCCAGCTCCGCGGCCTGTCCGGGCGGGTCCGGCCGAGGATCTTCGCCTCGGCCGCCGCCCACTTCTCGGTGCGCCGGGCCGCCGCCCTGCTCGGGCTCGGCGAGGAGGCGGTCGTCGCCGTCCCCGTGGACCGGGAGCTGCGGATGGACCCGGCCGCGCTGGCCCGCGCCCTGCGTGACGCCGTACGGCGGGGCGAGCCGCCGGTCGCGGTCGTCGCCACGGCCGGCACCACCGACACGGGCGCGATCGACCCGCTGCCCGAGTGCGCGGCCCTGGCCGCCGAGCACGGCGCGTGGCTGCACGTGGACGCCGCCTACGGCGGAGGCGCGCTGCTGTCGGACCGGCTCGCGCCGCTTCTCGAGGGGGTGGAGCTGGCCGACTCGATCTCCCTGGACTGGCACAAGCTCGGCTGGCAGCCCGCGGCGGCCGGGGTGTTCCTGGTACGGCGGGAGGAGACGTACGCCTCGCTGGCCCGGCGCGCCGCCTACCTCAACCCGGCCGACGACGAGGAGGCCGGCTACCCGAGCCTGCTGGGCCGCTCGCTGCGCACCACGCGCCGGGCCGACGCGTTCAAGGTCGCGGTCACGTTGCGGACGCTGGGCAGGGACGGGCTCGGCCGGCTGGTGGACGCCTGCCACGACCTCGCCCGCGCGGGCGCGGCGGCGGTGCGCGCCCACCCGCGTCTGGAGCTGCACGCCGAACCGGTGCTGACGGCGTTCCTGTTCCGCTACCTGCCCCGCGACCCGGGCCGCGCGGACGAGGTGAACGCCGCGCTGCGGCGCCGCCTGCTGCGCGAGGGGCTCGCGGTGGTCGGCCGCACCGAACTGCCCGCCGACGACCTCCGTGCGTCCGGCAGTGGAGGCGGGCGCGTGCGGCTGAAGCTCACGCTGCTGAACCCGCACACCACGGCCGCCGAGGTCGAGCGGCTGGTCCACCTGGTGGCGTCGGCGGGCGAGGCCGAGGAGGCGGGTCTCCAGTGAGCGCCGCCGAACCTCTCGGGCGCTCTCCGGTGGGCGCCGCCGATCCGCTCGACCATCCCGACGTGTCGCGGGCCGGGGAGGCGGCGGCCACGGAGACGCTGTTGCGGGCGTACGTGCGCGACCTGGCGATCCCGGTGCCCGCCGCCGGCGAGGAACTCGTCCTGGACTTCCCCGCGGCCGGGGTACGGCTGCGCGTCCCGGTGCGCCACCGGTCCGCGACCGGCTGGCACCGCTTCGGCGAGCCGTACCTGGCGCACGGCGGCCCGGAGGCGGCGGCCGGGGTGGCGCTGGTCGCGGCGGTCGTCGTGCGGGAGAC
>NZ_JBFAIA010000231.1:0-10954 GCF_040654455.1 Nonomuraea sp. NPDC050691 | reverse complement strand
GGCGCGAGCCCGCAGCCGACGGTCAGCCAGACGCCGGCCCCCGCCCCGACAGGCGACGACCCCGGCCCCGAGCCGGACCCCACGGACGGCAGCGGCCCGGCGCCCGAGCCCGACCCGACGGACGACGACCCCGATCCCACGCCCACGCCGTCGTCCAGCCCGATCCCTCTGCCCACGGTCACGGTCACGGTGACAGTCACCCCCACCCCGGCCGCCACCTCCGCCGCGGCACCGGTCTGCACGAGGGGCAAGGCCGCCAAGCGGCTGACGGCCAAGCAGTGGGCCGTGGAGATCCACCGCTCCAGCGGCACGATCCCCGACGCGACGCTCACCTGCTACCTGAAGCTGGCGCAGAAGGCCAGCAAGGTGTTCCCCGAGATCACCAAGGCGTCGTCGCTGGGCACCGCGTACCGGGTGCTGAAGGCGTCGAAGACGGCGCGGCAGCGGCTGGACGCCTCGCTGCTGGCCGGCTGGCTGACCTGGGCCCACGGCACGAACGGCACGGCGAAGCTGGCGAGCGCGGAGAAGGTGCGGCTGAGCGCCAAGGCCAAGGCCGCCTCCCTGAAGAAGGCGGCCAAGAGCCTGACCAAGTAGCCGCGGCGGGTCAGCGGCGCAGGCGCAGCGTCACCAGCTCGAACGGCCGCAGGCGCAGCGCCACCGCGCCGTCCTCCCGCCACGTGACGCCGTCCTCGTGCGGCGTGTCGGTGAGGGGCCGTTCCAGCAGGTCCGTCGCCGTGACGCCGCTCACCGGGAAGCCCGCGGTGAGGGTGGCCGTGGCCCGGCCGCCGTGGGCCTCGTGGAAGCGGACGACCACGTCGCCACTCTCGTCGTCGGCCAGCTTGACGGCCGTCACGACGACGGCGTCGTTGTCGAGCGTGACCAGCGGGACGACCTCCACGTCGCCGGGCAGGTGACGCGCGGGCAGGTTGACGAGGTAGCCCTCGCGGACGGCGTCGCCGACCGTCGCCCCGGGCACGAGCGCGTGCCGGAACCGGTGCACCCCCTGGTCGGTCTCCGGGTCGGGGAAGCGCGGCGCCCGCAGCAGGGAGGCGCGCAGCGTGGTGGTGGTGCCCGCGTCCAGGTCGCGGACCGTCCGCGTCACGTCGTGGCCGTAGGTGGAGTCGTTGACCAGGGCGATCCCCCAGCCCGGCTCCTCCAGGTGCACGAAGCGGTGGTTGCACGCCTCGAACTTGGCCGCCTCCCAGCTCGTGTTGGTGTGCGTGGCGCGGTAGGTGTGGCCGTACTGGGTCTCCGAGGCGTACCGCTCGGCGCGGATGTCCAGCGGGAAGGCCAGCTTGAGGAACTTCTCCGTCTCGTGCCAGTCGACCTCGGTGGCGATGTCGAGCCGCTTGGCGCCCGGCCGCAGGCCGAGCACCTGGGTCACCGTCGAGCGGCCGAAGGAGCGGGTCACCCTGACCGTGCCGGGCTCCTCCCCCGGCGTCACCTCGTCGGCCTCCACCAGGTCGGTGACGGTGTTGCGGTAGAACGCGTCCACGTCCCAGGCGTCCCACATGTTGGGGAAGTCGGGGTGGAGCTGGAGCAGGTTGGCCGCCTGGCCGGGGGCGACGGCCTCGCGCCCGGCCGCGGTGTCGCGGACGGACACGACCAGGCCGCGCCCGTCCACCTCGACCCGCAGCAGGCCGTTGTCCAGGACGTGGCCGCCGCCCTCGCGCGGGCCGACGGTCGTGCCGGCGGCCGTGGCGGGGGCGTGGGCGCCGCCCGCGGGGACGCCGTCCCGCGTGTGGGGCGCGGAGTTGAACAGCAGCCGCGTCCCGGCATCGGCGTCGCCGGCCAGGGCCCGCTGGGCGCCGTCGATGATCGCGTTCAGCTCCTCGGCGACGGCCACGTAGGTCTTCTCGGCCTCCCGGTGCACCCAGGCGATGGACGAGCCGGGCAGGATGTCGTGGAACTGGTGGAGCAGCACGGTCTTCCAGAGCCGGTCGAGCCGCTCGTACGGGTAGTGATGGCCGGCCCGCACGGCGGCGGTCGCCGACCACAGCTCGGCCTCGCGCAGCAGATGCTCGCTGCGCCGGTTGCCCTGCTTGGTCCTGGCCTGGCTGGTGAGCGTGGCGCGGTGCAGCTCCAGGTACAGCTCGCCGACCCAGACGGCCGGGTGCGGATGCTCCGCCTCGGCCTTGGCGAAGAACTCGGCGGGCGTCTCCCAGGTGACGACGGCCGAGCCCTCCAGGTCGCGCATCCTGGCCGCCTTGGCGACCATCTCGCGGGTGGCGCCGCCGCCCCCGTCGCCCCAGCCGGTGGGCGCGAGCGAGTGCCGGGCCAGGCCCTTGTCCTTGAAGTTGCGCGCGGCGTGGGCGATCTCGCTGCCCTTCATCGAGCAGTTGTAGGTGTCGACGGGCGGGAAGTGGGTGAAGATCCGGGTGCCGTCGATGCCCTCCCACAGGAACGTGTGGTGCGGGAACGTGTTGGTCTGGCTCCACGAGATCTTCTGGGTGAGCAGCCATCGGGATCCGGCGGCCTTGATGATCTGCGGCAGGCCGGCCGCGAAGCCGAACGTGTCGGGCAGCCACACCTCGTCGTTCTCGATGCCGAACTCGTCGAGGAAGAACCGCTTGCCGTGGACGAACTGCCGGGCCATCGCCTCCGAGCCGGGCATGTTGGTGTCGGACTCCACCCACATGCCGCCCGCCGGGACGAACCTGCCGGACGCCACCGCCTTGACGACCTTGGCCCACACCTCGGGCCGGTGCTCCTTCACCCACGCCCACTGCTGGGCCTGCGACATCGCGAAGACGAACGAGGGCTCGCTCTCCAGCAGCGCGGTCATGTTGGAGGTGGTGCGGGCGACCTTGCGGACCGTCTCGCGCAGCGGCCACAGCCAGGCCGAGTCGATGTGCGCGTGGCCGACGGCGCTGATGCGGTGCGCCGAGGGGATGGCGGGCGTGGCCAGCACGCCGGCCAGGCACTCGCGGGCGGCGGCCGCGGTGCCGTTCACGTCCTGGAGGTCCACGGCGTCGAGCGCCCGCTCGATCGCCCGCATGATCTCCCAGCGGCGGGCCCCCTCGACGGGCAGCTCCGCCATCAGCTCGCCCAGCACCTCCAGGTCCATGACGAGCTGCCACACGGTCTCGTCGAAGACGGCCAGGTCCATGCGGGCCAGCGTGTACTGCGGCTGCGTGCCCGCGGTCTCCTTGTCGCCGAGCGGCGTCGGCAGGAACGGGTGGTAGTCGAGGATGACCGGGTTGGAGGCGGCCTCGATGTGCAACCGCACCTCCTCGCCGCCCTCGACGGGCGAGCCGACGCGGACCCAGTCGTTGAGCGGGTGCAGGCCCTTCACCGGCGTGCCGTCCGGGCGGTAGACCAGGCCCTCGCACTGGAAGCCGGGCATGTTCTTGTCGAAGCCGAGGTCGAGGATCGCCTCCACGGTACGGCCCGCCCACTCCGGCGGCACCGTGCCCGTGACCGTGAACCAGCTCGTCCCCCACGGCGCGCCCCAGCGGTCGCCTACCGCGATCGGCTCGGGCGCGGCCGCGAGGCCCTCCACGACGGGCACCGGCTCGCCGGGGGCGTGCCAGACGGCCACGTCGAGGGGCACGGACTCCGGGTGGACGGCCGGCCGGATGCGCTCGTCGAGGACCCGCTTCAACCGGCCTTCGACAAGTTTGCGGTCGTCATGCATCTGAACTCCTGAATGCCTGGATGGCTAACCTTCGGTCGCGCCTTCCTCGACGCCTCGGAAGAAGTACCGCTGGAGCGCCGCGAACACGACCACGATAGGCACGAAGGAGATCGTCGTGCCTGCCACGATGAGCCGCGGGTTCGAGGTGAACATGCCGTTCAGGCTCGCCCCGACCTGGGCTTGTGTCCGGACGTCGTCCGGACACTTCTGCTCCTCGATGTACTCCTTGCGCAGGGCGTGCAGGCTGTGGACCACACTGCGGCCTCGCAGACGGACGCGTGCGTCCGAGATGTGTCGCTTAGGGTGGCTTCATGGACCCAGGCAAGGCGATCTTCGAGACCGTGGACAAGCTTCGTCAGCGGCGCACCGCCCCGCTTGTCCTGGAGCTGGACCTCACCGAGGGCCTCACCGAGGGGCCGCCCACCGATCCACTGTCGGCCGTGCTGTCCATGCGCAAGCCGCGCCTGTCCGACGTGCTCGCCGGGCTCAAGCGCGGCCGCGACGACTCCCGGGTCAAGGCGCTGGTCGTGAAGATCGGCGGGAACCCGCTCGGGCTGGCCGTGGTCCAGGAGCTGCGGCAGGCCGTGACCCGCTTCCGCGCCTCCGGCAAGCTCACCGTCGCCTTCTCCGAGACGTACGGCGAGTTCGGCAACGGCACCGTCCCCTACTACCTGGCCAGCGCCTTCGAGCGCGTCTACCTCCAGCCGAGCGGCGACGTCGGGCTGACCGGCGTGGCGCTGGAGCAGCGCTTCGTCAAGGGGGCGCTGGACAAGCTGGGCGTCGGGTACGAGCTGGGCCAGCGGCACGAGTACAAGACCGCCGCCAACACCTTCACCCAGGACCACATGACCGAGCCGCACCGCGAGTCGATGGAGCGGATCGTCGAGTCCGTCGTCGACCAGGTCGTGGCGGGCATCGCCGAGGGCCGCCGGCTGGACCCGGCCAAGGTGCGCGAACTGATCGACCGGGGGCCGTTCATCGGGTCCGAGGCGGCCGAGGCCGGGCTGGTGGACGGGCTCGCGTACCGGGACGAGGTGTACGACGAGGTCAAGAAGGCCGCCGGGAGCGAGGCGCACCTGCAGTACGTCTCCCGCTACGCCCGGGCCGCCATCGTGCGGAAGCTGCCCAACCCCACGGCCGACGGGGTCGCGCTCGTCCAGGGCCACGGGCAGATCAGGATGGGCCGCAGCGGCCGCAGCCCGCTCGGTGGCGGCGGCGCGATGGGGTCCGACACGGTGAGCGCCGCGCTGCGCGCCGCCCGGCGCGACGACCACGTCAAGGCGGTCGTGTTCCGGGTGGACAGCCCCGGCGGCTCGTACGTCGCCTCCGACACCGTGTGGCGCGAGGTGGTGCTGACCCGCAAGGTCAAGCCCGTCATCGTGTCGATGGGCGACCTGGCCGCCTCGGGCGGCTACTTCGTCTCCATGGCCGCCGACGTGATCGTCGCCCAGCCGGGGACCCTGACCGGCTCGATCGGCGTCTTCGGCGGCAAGCCCGTCCTGTCGGAGCTGCTGGAGCGGATCGGCGTCAACTCCGAGCTGGTGGCCGGCGGCGCGAACGCCGGGATGTTCTCCACCACGCGCGGCTTCTCGCCCGAGCAGTGGGAGCGGGTGAACGCCTGGCTGGACCGCATCTACGACGACTTCGTGGGCAAGGTGGCGCAGTCGCGCGACCTGACCCGCGAACGCGCCCACGAGCTGGCCCGGGGCCGGGTCTGGACCGGCGCCGACGCCCGGGAGCGCGGGCTGGTGGACGAGCTGGGCGGCCTGGAGGACGCGCTGGCCGTGGCCCGCAAGCGGGCGGGCCTGGCCGACGACGCCCCGGTGCGGGTCTACCCGCGCATCCACCCGTTGCAGCAGCTACGCGGCGCGGAGTCGAGCGAGGACAAGGCGGCGGCGCTGGCCCGGGTCCGGATCGACGCGTGGGGGCCGCTGGCCCGGCTGTCGGCCGAGCTGGGGCTCCCGGCAGCGGGGCCGCTCGCCCTGCCCGGGTGGTACACCATCCGCTGAGGGAGCCGCGAAAGTTCAGCCGCCCATCGGGCGGTAGCGGCCGCGCAGGCGGATCAGCGGGGCCAGGGTCGGGGTGATGTAGGGGACGTTCACCACGCGGGCCAGGAACAGCGTGTGATCGCCCGCCGGCAGCACCTGCGTCGTCTCCGCCTCCAGGGCGGCGACCCCGTTCTCGACGACGATCGCGCCCGAGTGGGGGCCGCGGTGGTGCGCGACGCCCGCCACGAGGTGGCGGGCGCTCGGGCGGCCGGCGGTGGCGAAGCGGCTGGCGATCGCGGCCTGGCCGGACGACAGGAGCGTGGCCGCCCACCGGTCCTGCCGCAGCAGCACCTCGCAGAGATAGCCGCCGCCGGCCAGGCTGACCAGGACGAGCGGCGGGTCGAGCGAGACGGACATGAGCGCCGACACCGTGGTGCCGAGGTCGTCACGCCCGTCCTGCACGGTCACCACCGCGACCCCGGCGGCGAGCTGCGCCATCGCCTCCGTGAATTCCAAGGTCCCCTCCGAGGACGGGTGGCGACGGGCCCCGGACGACGGGGCCCGTCACCGAGGTCAGGCGAGCCCGTTGCTGGTCAGCCACTCCTTGGCGACCGTGGCCGGCTCGTCCTTGTTGACGCTGATCTTCTGCATCATGTCCAGCAGCGACTGCGTCGTGAGCTTGGCCGAGACGGCGTCCAGGGTGGTCCTGATCGTGTCGGTCGCCGCGGCCTTGTTCACCAGGGGCGTGACGTTCTGCGCCGGGAAGATGTTCTTCGGGTCCTGCAGCGGCACCAGGTTGTTGGCGGTCATCTTGGGGTCGGTGGTGAAGACGTTGCCGACCTGGATGGAGCCGTCCTTGATGGCGTCGGCCGTGGTGGGGCCGGTGGGCTTCCACTCCTTGAACTCCAGCCCGTAGACCTCCTTGAAGCGCGCCTCCCACCGCTTCTTGAACTCGGGCGGACCGCCGACGATCATGGTCTTCGACACCTTGGCCAGGTCCTCCATGGTGTTGAGGGACTGCTTGGCCTGCGTGTCCTTGCTGATCGAGAGGCTGTCCTTGTCCTCGGCGGGCGAGGAGGTGAGGACCTCCAGCTCGGCCGGGAGCTTCTCCTTCAGCGCCGCGTTGACGTCGTCGGTCGTGCTGGCCTTGCTCTGCAGGTCGATGAAGGCGAGCAGGTTGCCGTTGTACTCCGGCACGATCGTCAGCCCGCCGCTCTTGACCTGGTCGTAGAGGACCTCGCGGCTGCCGATGCGGGGCTTCTCCTCGACCTGCACGCCCTTGGCCTGCAGCGCCTGCGCGTAGATGGAGCCGAGCAGCACGTTCTCGTCGAAGTCGGCCGAGCCGATGACGGCCTTGCCGGCGCCCGCACCGGTGCCGCCCGAGGCGGAGCCGCTGGGCGCCGCGCTCGTGGTGTCGAGCGGGTTGCCGCCGCCACCGCCACCGCCGCACGCGGTCAGGGCCAGCGCCGCCGTCAGAAGCACCGCCGCGGTGCCGAACCTACGTCTCATCACGTTGTTTCCCTTCCTGAGGCCACCTGACGGACCTTGACCCGCCGGCTCACGCCGGGCGAGACCGTCGTCCGCTGGAGAAGCGTGAAGACGAGCTGCACCGCGAGTGCGAACAGCACAATCAGTACTGAACCCCCCACGACGCTCGCGTAATCCTTCGTCGCGAAACCGTCGATCACGAAACGGCCGAGGCCGCCGAGCCCGGTGTACGCGGCGACCGTGGTGGTCGCGACGACCTGGATGGCCGACAGCCGCAGCCCGAGCAGGATCAACGGCAGCGCCACCGGCACCAGCACCCGGCCGAGCACCTGCCCGCCGGTCAGGCCCATCCCGTACGCGGCGTCGCGCAGCTCCGGATCGACGCCGCGGATCCCCTCGAAGGTGTTGACCAGGATCGGCGGGATGGCCAGCAGCACCAGCGGGATGATGACCGGCAGGATCGAGGCGGTGCCGAGCAGCAGCACGAACAGCACCAGCAGGCCCAGCGTGGGCAGGGCCCGGGCGAGGTTGGCGGAGACGACCACGACGACGCCGCCCCGGCCGGTGTGCCCGATGAGCAGGCCGAGCGGGATCGCGACCAGCATGGCCAGGGCCAGCGCCAGCACCGAGAACTCCAGGTGCTCCAGCAGCCGGGCGGGGATGCCGCCGGGGCCGGACCAGTTGGCCGGGTCTCCGAAGAAGTCGCCGAGCCAGCTCACGATGCCCTCCTCGCCCGCACCCACGGGGTCAGCAGCCGCTGCGCGAGGACGAGCAGCCCGTCGGCGACCAGCGCGAGCGCCACGATGAGCACGATGCCGACGACGACCGGCGGCAGGAACGGATTCTGGTAGGCCCGGGTGAACAGCATCCCGAGGCCGCCCTGGCCGATCAGGGCGCCGACGCTGACCAGGCTGATGCTGGAGACGGCGACGACCCGCAGGCCGGCGAGCACGACCGGCACGGCGATCGGCAGCTCGACCTGGACGAGGCGGCGCAGCGGGGTGAAGCCCATCGCCACGGCCGACTGGCGCACGTGGTCGGGCACCGAGCCGAGGCCGTCCACCACGGCGGGCAGCAGCACGGCGATCGCGTAGAACGTGAGCGGGATGATCACCGTGGTCTTGCTCAGGCCGGTGACCGAGATGAGCAGCATGAAGACCGGCAGCGACGGGAGCGCGTACACGACGTTGAACACGCCGGCCGCCGGCTGGTAGAGCCAGCGCCAGCGGGCGCTGGCCAGGCCGAGCGGCAGGGCCAGCACGAGGCCGGCGACGATCGGCACGAACGACATGACGAGGTGGTCGCCGAGGAGGTCCTTGATGCTGCCGACCCGGCCGGTGTCCCAGTTGCGGGCGACCCACTCCCACAGCGACGGCGGACCGTCCGCCAGCAGGCGCGCGACGAACGGCTCACCCATCGGCGGCCTCCGCGAGCGCCTCGTCGAGGGCCTCACGGGTGGCCACGCCGACGGCCTTGCCGCCCGCGTCGACCGCCACCGCGCACCCGGACGGCGACAGCAGCGCCGCGTCGAGGGCGGAGCGCATGGAGTCGCGGCCCGGCCGGAACGTGCCGTACGGCTCGGGCTCGCCGCCGTCGCCCCGTACCCACCCGATCGGCCGGCCGTCTTCGGAGACGACGAGCAGCCAGGGCTCCGGCGAGCCGCCGGAGAAGCCGGCGGGCACGGTCAGGTCGGTGCGCAGCCGCAGCCCCTCGGTGCCGACGAACTGCAGGCGGCGGATGCCCCGGTCGTGGCCCAGGAACTCGCGGACGAAGTCGTCGGCCGGCTCCGACAGCAGCGTCTTGGGGTCGGCGAGCTGCGCCAGCTGCCCGCCGACGCGCAGCACGGCCACGCGGTCGCCCAGCTTGATGGCCTCGTCGATGTCGTGGGTGACGAAGACGATCGTCTTGTTCAGCTCGGCCTGGAGCCGCAGCAGCTCGTCCTGCAGGCTGGTGCGGACGATCGGGTCGACGGCGCTGAACGGCTCGTCCATGAGCAGCACGGGCGGGTCGGCGGCCAGCGCCCTGGCCACGCCCACGCGCTGCTGCTGGCCTCCGGAGAGCTGGAACGGGTAGCGCTCACCCATCGCGGGGTCGAGGCCCACGCGTTCGAGCAGCTCCATGGCCCGGCTGCGGGCCTTGGCGCGGTCCCAGCCGAGCAGCAGCGGAACGGTGGCGACGTTGTCGACGATCTTCTTGTGCGGGAAGAGACCGGCCTGCTGGATGACGTACCCGATGCCGCGCCGCAGCTTGGGCGGGTCGATGTCCCGCACCGGCTCGCCGTCGAGGAGGATGCGCCCCTCCGTGGCGTCGATCATCCGGTTGATCATCCGCAGGGACGTCGTCTTGCCGCAGCCCGACGGCCCGACGAACACGGTGATCTCACCGGTCGGCGCCTCGAGTGACAGGTTGTCCACGGCCACCGTGCCGTCCGCGTACCGTTTCGTGACGGCGTCGAATGTGATCACGCGCGACCTCTCGCTTGCCCGGGCAGGGTCGCGGCCCCCCTGCCACGACCGCCGCATGATCTCTTGGAGGCCCACACTACGGCGGCTGACAGCGGTATGTCGCGTCACCCCCACGGTTAAACGCTTCACCTCACCAGCAGGAATTCGCAACAAAACTGGATCTCTTGCTGCGCCGATGGTGGCGACTTGGCATGATTGCCTCACCATCGGTGAGAACCACCGAGCCCGCCCGTCCCTTCTCTCTCCCCCACCGCAGCAATTCAGCAAGAGGAACCGGCCCGTGACACTGCCGCTCACCGATCAGCGTGCCCGCGCCGAGCTGGTCGCCGAGCTCTACGACAGTCACGCCGCCGGGCTGTTCGCGTACTGCGCTGACCAGCTCGGCGACCACGGCTCCGCCGCCGACGTGCTGGTGTCCGTCCTCACCAGCGTCCCCGCGACGGCCCCGCCCCGCGCCGCGCTGTACGCGCTCGCCCGCCGCGAGTGCCGGCGCCGTGACGTCGTCTACGCGCCCCCTGTCGTCGACCCGCTCATCGATCCCGCCTCCGCCCTGGTGGAGCGCACGCTGCACGAGCTGCGCCCGCACCACCGGGAGGTGCTCCTTCTCTCCGAGGTGTGCGGCCTGGACCGCGACGAGCTCGCCTGGGTGCTCGACGTGGCGCCCGACACGGCCGGCGAGCTCGTGAGCGCCGCCGCGCACCGCTACCGCAGGCTGCTCGGCGCCGCGCTCGACCGCGCCGCCGCCCGCCGCATGCCGAAGCCGGTGGCCGACGTGTACGGAGCCTTGGGCGTCGCGCCGCTGCGCGACGTGCTCGGCCGCCTGCCGTGGCCGGAGCCGCCCGGCACGCTCCGCATCCACTTCGCCGGATCCCGTTCGGCCGACGCCGCGCCGATGTTCGTCAAGCCGCGCTGGCCGGTGCCGCCGGTCTGGCCGCTGCCGCTCGGCGAGCGCGACCCGCTGACGAGCACCGGGCTGTTCCCGGCCGAGCTGCTGAAGCCGCCGTCGCCGTCCCGCGTGCCGCCGCACGAGGCGACGACCGAGCCGATGCCCAAGGTGGGCGACCCGCTGGCCGCGACCGACCGGGCCCGGCCGAGCACGGGTCTGGTACGCCCGTGGCAGGCGTTCACCTCCGCCCGAGACCAGGGGCTCATCCCGAAGCGGCCACGGCCGGGAGAGTCCCCGGAGGGGCCGGTCTTCCTGCCGGGCGGCGGCGACGCGTTCGCCACGGGCGACGTGTTCCCGCCGCCGGGCGGTCCGCGGTCCGCCCGGGGCCGCGCGTCCTCGGCGCCGATCCTGGGTGACGTGCTGGACGACGAGCCTATGACGCTCATCGTGCCGGTGGTGACGTTGCCCAGGATGCGGGTGCCGCGCCCGG
>NZ_JBFAIA010000230.1:0-10973 GCF_040654455.1 Nonomuraea sp. NPDC050691 | reverse complement strand
GTGAGCACCTTGGTCAGCCACGCCTCGGGCGTCTCGATCCGTTCCCGGTCCGCAGCATGCCAGCGCAGGTACGTGTCCTGCACCGCGTCCTCCGCCGTCGGGCCGGAGCTGCCCGGGCTCGCGTGCCACAGCCGGCGCGGCGGCGACGTGACCGCCGGGCCGAGATCGGAGTACGGCGAGAGCCTGAAGCCGTTGGCGTACTCGATCGGCCGGCCGCCGACGCCGCCCCGCGGCTCCGCCTCACGGGCCATCAGCGCCCGGACCGCCTCGATCCCCTCCGAGCGCCACACCCGGTCGAGGTCGGCCAGGCTCCAGCAGTCCACCGCGCGCAGCGAGACCGCCCGCGTGCCCGTGCGTCGGACCACGCCCTTGGCCACCAGCAGCCACGCCCCGAACACCGTGGCCGCGCACCTGCCCTGCACCGACTCGAAGAACGTCAGGTCGACCGGTCCCGTCGAGTCGTCGAGCGTGGTGAAGATGACCCGCTGCCCCGAGCGCACCGCCGGCGTCTGCGTGGCCACCTTGACGCCCGCGACCAGCACCTCGGCGCCGTTGCGCTGCCGCAGCAGTTCCTTGGAGCGCACCACGCCGAGCGCGTCGAGCAGCTCGTCGTGGAAGCTGATCACGTGGCGCGAGACGTCGATGCCGAGGATCTCCAGCTCGGCCTCCACCATCTCGGCCTCGGTCATCTCGGGCAGCTCACCCGGCGGCACGTGCTCGCCGAACCCCAGCGGAAGCTGCACGGCCGCCGCCTCACCCTCGTGCCCGCCGCCCGGAGGGGCGGCCCCGGCCGGGGCGTAGCGCCGGGAACGGCCGGCGGTGGCGTGCCCCACGCCGGCGGAGGCGCGTTCCAGGGCGCCCACCTGGGCGACGAGGTCGCGGCGGGTCAGGCGGCCGGGCCGCCAGCGCCCGCCCGGCCCGCCCGGGCTCAGGCCGTGCAGCGCGTCCATCCCGCCCACCTGCACGATCCGCTCCATGATCGGCCGCGACGGCCGGGCGCGGTCCCAGAAGTCCGCGAGCGACGTGTACGGCTGGCCCGCGACCATGCGGTCCACCTCCGCCTCGCTCACCCCCTTGACCGCCGAGAACGGCACCCGCAGCGCGTACCCCTTGCCCAGTTCCTCGGCCTTGAAGGGGACGCGCCGGGGCTTCTCCGCGGGGGCGTCCCCGTCCAGGGCGCCGGCCGGGACCTGGAGCCGCAGCGGCGGGCGCGGCCCGAGGCGCTCCACCCGCCAGTCGCGGCCCGACCTGTTCACGTCGAGCGGCAGGATGGCGACCCCGCACTGCCGGGCCTCGTCGATGATGACCCGCTGCGGGTACATGCCGGGCTCGTGCGTGAGCACCCCCGCGAAGAACGCCGCCGCGTGGTGCCGCTTGAGCCAGGCCGACTGGTACGTGGGCAGCGCGAACGCCGCCGCGTGCGCCTTGCAGAACCCGAACCCGCCGAACGCGTCGAGCACCTTCCAGGCCCGCTCCACGGTCGCGTCGTCGAACCCGTTCGCCCTGGCCATCGGCATGAACGTCTTGCGGACCAGCTCCCGCCCCTCGGGCGTGCCCAGCGAGCGCCGCAGCATCTCGGCGAACGACAGGTCGCGGCCGGTCATCGCCGCGATGACCTTGAGCACCTGCTCGTGGAAGACCACGACGCCGTGCGTCTCCTTCAACGGCTCGCGCAGCCGCTCGTGCGGGTAGTACGCCGCCCGCCACCCGTGCCTGGCCTCCAGGTACGGGGTGACCATGTCGGAGTTCACCGGCCCCGGCCGGAACAGCGAGATGTCCACGATCAGGTCGTGCATCGCGCGCGGCTCCAGCTTGGCGACCAGCTCGCGCTGGCCGGGCGACTCGATCTGGAAGCAGCCCAGGGTGCGGGCGGCGCAGATCATGTCGTAGGTGTCCTGGTCGTCGTGCGGCACGTACCGCACCTCCGCGTCCCGGGGCTCCCGCTCCTCCGCGGGGGCGCTCTGCTCGTCCAGCCGGACCGTGACGCCGTCAACGCGCTCGATCTCGCCCAGCGCGTACGCCATCGCCGACTGCATGCGCACGCCCAGAACGTCCAGCTTGAGCAGCCCCGCCTCCTCCACGTCCTCCTTGTCGAACTGCGACATCGGGAACCCCAGCAGGCTGCGCTCCACCGGCGTGCGGTCACGCAGCCCGGCGTTGCCGATCAGCACCCCGCACGGGTGGAGCGCGATGTGCCGGGGCAGCCCGTCGAGCTTCTCGGCCAGCTTGAACACCCGGTCCAGCCCCGCCTCCCCCAGCCTGCTGTCGCGCAGCTCGGGCAGGTCGCTCAGCGACGCGGTGATCTGCTTGGCCCGGATGTGCGGGAACGCCTTGGCGATCGCGTCGATCTCGTACGGGGGCAGCCCCATCGCGCCCGCCACGTCGCGGATCGCGCTGCGGGCCCGGTAGGTCTCCATCATGGACACGCAGGCCACGCGCGCCTCGCCGTACCTGTCGAAGATGGCCTTGTAGCAGTCGAGCCGGCGCGCGGACTCCACGTCGACGTCGATGTCGGGCAGCCCGACGCGGCCCTCCGACAGGAAGCGCTCCATGAGCAGGCCGTGGTGCAGGGGGTTCACCTCGCCGATGCCGATGAGGTAGTTGACCAGGCTGCCCGCGCCGGAGCCGCGGATGGCGCACCGGACGCCCATGCCCCGGATCATGTCGGTGATGTCGGACACGGCGATGAAGTAGCCGGACAGGCGCTTGCGCTCGATGATGGCCATCTCCTCCCGCAGCCGCTCCCCCGCCTCGCGCGAGCGGGCCAGGCCGCGCGCGGCCATCCCGTCCTCCACCCGGCGGCGCAGCAGCGGCACCGGGTCGGCGCCGATCTCGGGCAGGTGCAGGGCGGGCGGGTCGCCGCGCAGCGCGAGCAGCTCGCCCGGGTCCATCACGCACTCCTCCGCGACCCTCCGGGTGGCGCGCAGCAGGGCGGCGACCCGGCGCGTGTCGGAGCCGCAGATCTTGGCGGCCACCCGGGCCATGTCCTTGGAGCCCTTGAGGTAGGCGTGGGAGGTGGTGCGTTCCAGATGGCGCGGGTGCAGGGGGACGAGCTGGCGGGCCGCGTCGAGCACGTCGCCCACCTGGTGGTCGTCCGGGTCGAGGTACCTGACGGCGTTGGTGAGCACGGCGGGCACGCCGGCGGACTCGGCCAGGGCGAGCATGTGGACGGCGGTGATGGCGTCGCGGAAGCCGTACTGGTCGACCAGCTCGACCACCACCCCGGGCACCATGGAGCGCCACAGGGCGAGCAGCGCCCGGGCCCGGTCGTCGCGGCGCGCGGCCATCGCCCGCCCCACGTCGGACCGCGGGCCGAGCAGCACCACCAGCCCGTCGTCGGGGGTGTCGCCGGGGCCGGCCCACGCGGCCACCATCTCGCGGGTCACGCGGGGCTCGCCGCGCTCGCCCGCGTAGTGGGCGTCGGTGACCAGCCGGACGAGGCGGGACCAGCCGCCCGAACGGGCCAGCACGGTGATCCGGTCCTCGGCGTCGGCCCCGGTGCGGGGGCGATGCCGTTCACGGGCCGGGCGTCCCGGGGGTTCGAGGCCGTCCAGCGCGCCGCCCCATGCGTCGTCGAGTGTGTCGCCGAGGGCGCCGCCGGGTTCGGCGAGGGCGAGGCTGACGCCGAAGACCGGTCCGATCCCCGCGTCCGCGCACGCCTGGGCGTGCTTGACCGCGCCGTACAGACCGTCGCGGTCGGTCAGGGCGAGGATGTCCATGCCGTCGTCGGCGGCCCGCCGCGCCAGCTCGCGCGGGAACGCGGTGCCGTACCGCATCGAGTAGGCGGAGGCCACGTTGAGGTGCGGGAACGGCGCGGCCATCAGTCCCACGCCCTCATGAGCAGCCAGCCGCCGCTGGCGGTGTCGAACCTCAGCTCGTACGAGCCGGCCTCGCGCCCCGGACTGGCCTCGACCCGCCAGAACTGGCGCTCACCGGGATCGCCCTCCCGGACCTTCCACCACTCGCGCGCCACCACCCAGTGGTCGAGGACGCCGCGCACGAGGTAGAGCCGGTCGCGCCAGACGAACTGGCTGGGCTCGCCGTCGCGAGTCCACACCTCGATCGGATCGCCATAGAGTCTGCTCAAGACGCCTCTCCCCGCGGCTTTGTCGACTGTGTCCAGCCACCCGGGGGAAGGCGGGTGTTCTTACATATCGAACATATGTTCTTTGCGGCGCGGAGCGCAAGTCACTCACGCGTGCTCGGCCGGTGCGGGACAGCCGGCCGGCCTTGGGAGCCGTGTCGGCCCACCCGGACGAGGCCGATATCGGTAAGCTAACCCGCCGTGAGCGGTGAAACCTCCCACATCGGGCGCTACAGGTTGCTGAGCGTGCTGGGCAGGGGCGGGATGGGCACGGTGCACCTCGCCGAGGACACCGCGGGTCAGCGCGTCGCCATCAAGGTGATCAACCCTGAGTTCAGCCAGCACGACCAGTTCCGCATGCGCTTCCGCAGGGAGGCGGACGCCGCCAGGCGGGTGCGCAGGTTCTGCACCGCCGCAGTGCTGGAGGCGGACCTCGACGGCCAGCTCCTCTACGTCGTCACCGAGTACGTGCCCGGCCCCAACCTGGAGCAGGCCGTCGAGCAGTCCGGGCCGCTGCGCGGGTCCAGCCTCGACGCGCTGGCGGTGAGCGTGGCCACCGCCCTCACCGCCATCCACGGGGCCGGGGTGGTCCACCGCGACCTCAAGCCGTCCAACGTGCTGCTGTCGCCCGTCGGCCCCCGGGTGATCGACTTCGGCATCGCGCGGGCGCTCGACACGCTCGGCGGGGTCACGGGCACCGGCGAGATCGTCGGCACGCCGCGCTACATGGCGCCCGAGGTGCTGCGAGGCGACCCGGTGTCGGCGGCGTGCGACGTGTTCTCGTGGGGCTGCCTCGTGGCGTACGCCGCCAGCGGCAGGGCCCCGTTCGGCGGCGAGACGCTGCCGGCGATCGTCTACCAGGTGCTCAACACCGAGCCCGACCTGAGCCAGGTGGATCCGGGGCTGCGCGAGCTGGTCGCCGCGGCCCTGCGCAAGGACCCGGCGGCCCGGCCGACGGCGCAGCAGCTCCTCGACCACCTGGTGGGGCGCTCGGCGGCGCCGGAGCAGGCGGCGCGGACGGTGCAGCTGAGCTGGCAGCAGCCGGGGACGACGCCGTTCACCCAGCCGGGCGCCCCCGGTGTTCCCTACGGCGGCTCCGGAACCACGTACTCCGGGGCTCCCTACGGCGGCGGGCCTTCGGGCGGGCGCAGGACGGCGAGGTGGCGGCTGGTGGCCGGGATCGCCGCCGGCGCGGTCGCGCTCGCCGGTGCGGGCCTCACGGGATGGGCGCTGCTCTCGTCCGGCAGTCCACCCGAGGGCCCGGTGCTGCTCCAGGAGGACTTCACCCAGACCTCCGGCGGCTGGGGCGGCACCTACGACTCCGACGAGACCGCGTCCTACGGCTACCGGACCGACGGCACGTTCGGGATCGACGTGGAGGACACCTACGAGGAGCGCCGGATCAAGGCGCCCACGTCGTACCTCATCGCCTCGCCCACGGGCGCGCCGCTGCCGTCCAGCACGCCGACGCCGATGATGCCCATGAGCGTGGTCGTCGGCGTCACCGCCCAGGTCAGGCAGGTCGTGGGTGGCGGCGAGTACGGGGTGTACTGCCGCTCGGCCGACGACTCGACGTCGTACGAGTTCGGCCTGGACACGAAGGGGCAGGCCCGCATCCGGCGCGTCCTGGACGGCTCGGGCGGCACGCTGACGCAGCCCGTCAAGGTCGGCGGCCTGCCGGGCAAGGCTGCCCGGATCGAGGCGTCGTGCGAGCAGCGTGGGAGCGGGGTCCGGCTGACGATGTGGGTCAACGGCGAGCAGGTCCAGCAGGTGGACGACCCGAGCGGGCTCGGCAACGGGTACGTGGGGCTGTTCGCCCGCACGCCCAAGGGGGACGACTCGGTGCTGAGGATGTCGTTCGACGACTTCGAACTCCGCGGCCAGATGCAGACCTGACCCCGTTCCGGTTCGCCGACGGCTCCTGTCACAGGACTCCGGCGCGGGCGGCGGCCAGGGCGGCGTCGGCGGCCCGGTCGGCGTCTCGCCGGCTCACCGACTCGTGGGCGACGAACAGCCGGTAGTAGACGGGCGCCACCGCGACGCGGATCACCTCGCGGGCGTCGACCGTGACGGGCAGTTCGCCGCGCTCCACGCCCCGCCGTACGACCTGGGCCGACTGGTCGTGGCGGGCCTCGAAGAACGCGTGCAGCGCCCGCGCGGCCTCGGGGCTCTGCATGGCCGCCGCCACGAACGCCGACGAGACGGGCCCCAGCTCCGGATCCTCGAACCCGCTGCGCACCAGCTCCACGACCCCGCGCAGGTCACCTTCGACCGTGCCCGTGTCGGGGATCGGCCACGGCTCGCCGGCGGCCAGCTCCAGCGCGTCGGCGATGAGCCCTTCGACATTGCCCCATCGCCGGTAGACGGTCGTCTTGTGGACGCCGGACCGCTCCGCCACGTTCTCCACGGTCAGGCCGCGGAACCCGTGCTCGGCCAGCTCCGCGAGCGTGGCCTTCCGCACCGCGTCACGGACCCGCGCGCTCCGGCCACCGGGCCGTTTGGTCACTTCCAAAGACAACTCCTGTTGCTTTAAGCCCTCGCCTCTGCCACACTAAAGCTACACCCGTTGCGATTGGAGCTCCATCCTGACCATCCTGCTTCGAGAGATCACCAAGTCCTACGGCCACCGCAGGATCCCGTCCGGCGTGTCCATGTCCGTCCGGCCGGGCGAGCGCCTGGGCATCGTGGGCGAGAACGGCTCGGGCGAGTCCACGCTGCTGCGGGCGGGCGGAGACGCTCGACCTCAGGGTGGGCGCGCTGTCCGCCGGCCAGCAGCGCGGGCCGGCGCCGGCCCGGCTGGTCGCCGAGGAGCACGAGGTGCCGCTGCTGGACGAACCGACCAACCACCTGTCCCCTGAACTGGCCGAGGAACTCGAACAGGCACTCGGCCACTTCACGGGCAGCCTCGTGGTGGTCACGCACGACCGCGCCCTGCGGGAACGATTCCGGGGGACGCGGCTGGAAGTCTCAGGAGGACACGTATGTCACTGACCATGATCCCGCAGGGCGCCCCGTACGGCGTCGCGACCGGCCCCGACGGGGCGCTGTGGTTCACGCTGGTCCATCAGGGCATGGTGGGCAGGCTCGTACCCGGCGAGGAACCGGTCGTCCACCGCCTCGACCCGGCCGACGGCGGACCGACCGTGATCACGCCGGGCCCCGACGGGGCGATGTGGTTCACCGAGTTCCAGGGCGGCCGGGTCGGGCGCGTCACGGAGACGGGCGAGGTGACGTCCTTCGAGGTCGGCGCGCCGTACGGCATCGCGGCCGGACCGGACGGGGCGATGTGGTTCACCCAGTTGCAGGCCGACCGCGTCGGGCGGATCGCCGGCGACGGTACGGTGACCGAGTTCGAGGTGCCGGTGAAGGGCGGCATGCCCTCGGCGATCGCCGCTGGGCCGGACGACGCCCTGTGGTTCACGCTCAACCAGGGCGACGCCATCTGCCGGGTGGCGCTCGACGGGGAGATGACGGTCCACCGGCTGCCCACGTCCGGAGCCGCGCCCGTGGGCATCACGGCCGGGCCGGACGGGGCGCTGTGGTTCGTGGAGATCGGCGCCGGGCAGATCGGGCGCATCACCGTGGCGGGTGAGGTCACGGAGTTCCCGCTGCCCGACAGCGCCTGCCGTCCGCACGCCATCGTCTCGGGGCCGGACGGGGCTCTGTGGTTCACCGAGTGGGCCGCGGACCGCCTCGGCCGCATCACTCCGGAGGGCAAGGTGGACGAGTACGCCCTGCCGCCCCTCCCCCTGCCGGCCTCGCCGTCCTCATCTACCGCCTCGTCGTCCGCGTCGGTGGGGGCGGGCGGGCAGGGGGATACGGGGGCGGACGTCCGTACCGTTCGCGCCGAGCCGCATGGCCTGACGATCGGGCCTGACGGCGCCATCTGGGTGGCCCTCGAAGCGGGCGCCCTTGCCCGGGTCGAGATCCCGTGACCCGCCGGGAAGATCGCGAGGTCAGGGCCGCGGGCGACTCCCGGTGGAATCGAACGCCGGATTCCGAGGTTGTCTAGGGGCATGCGTGCCATAGTCATCTCCGCCAACGGCGGGCCAGAGGTTCTCGAATACGTCGAACGTCCCGACCCCGAGCCGGGCGAGGGCGAGGTGGTGGTGGACGTCGCGGCGAGCGGGGTCAACTACATCGACGTCTACCACCGCTCGGGCGCGTACCCGCTGGAGCTGCCCCGCACGATCGGCTCCGAGGGCGCGGGCGTCGTGTCCGCCGTCGGCGCGGGCGTGCGCGACGTCGCCGTGGGCGACACCGTGGCGTGGGCGAGCGTGCTCGGCAGCTACGCCGAGAAGGCCGTGGTGCCGGCCGGCCGGGTGGTGCCGGTGCCCGAGGGCGTGAGCGCCGAGCTGGCCGCCGCCGTGATGCTCCAGGGCATGACGGCCCACTACCTCACCCACTCGACGTACGCGGTGCGCGAGGGCGACGACGTGCTCGTGCACGCCGCGGCCGGCGGCATGGGGCAGCTCCTCACGCAGCTCGCCAAGCTCAGGGGCGCCAACGTGTACGGCACCGTGTCCACGCCCGAGAAGGAGAAGCTGGCCCGCGAGGCGGGGGCCGACGAGGTGCTGCGCTACGACGACTTCGCCGAGGCGCTGAGCGGCCGGATGCACGTGGTGTACGACGGGGTGGGCGCCACGACGTTCGACGGCGGGCTGAAGGCGCTGCGCCCCCGCGGGCTCATGGCCCTGTACGGCGCGGCCAGCGGACCGGTCCCGCCCCTGGACCCGCAGGTCCTGTCGCAGAACGGCTCCCTGTTCTTGACCCGTCCCACCCTGGTCCACCACATCGCGGAGCGGGAGGAGCTGCTCCAGCGCGCCTCCGACCTGTTCGAATGGATCCGCACGGGACGGCTGCGCGTCAACGTCTCCGCGCGCTACCCGCTGGCGGAGGCGGCGCGGGCCCACGAGGACCTGACGTCCCGCCGCACCACGGGCAAGCTGCTGCTCATCCCGTAACGGTCAGGCCGGTGAGGCCGCCTCCGCGGCGCCGCCGCGGGGGCGGTAGGCCACGCGCCACAGGGCGAAGAGGAGCAGCGGTCGCGGTGATGCCCGCCGTCATCGCGAAGTGCGCGGGCAGCGCGATGTACGGCTTGAGCCCGCGTTCGCCGGCGCCCGGGACGGCGGTCCGGACCCGGCGCTTGGTGCGTCCCACGGCCGGCCTGCGCCGCTCCCGCTGCTCCAGGCGCTCGGCCTGCTTCCGCATCTCGTCGACGAACCGCTCCGGCCTGCGGCTCTGCAGCACCGAGAAGGCCACGTCCAGCACGACGCCGAGCCCCCACATGACGTAACGGCCCGGCGGCTCCAGCCAGGTCGATACGAACCACGGCGCCAGCCCGGCCCCGAGCTGGGCCGCCGGCCAGGCCGTCATGACCGTGCCCGCGGCCTGCAGGGACTTGGAGACGCTGATGCGGCAGGCGATGTAGGCGGCGATGAACCAGCCGTCGTGCGTGCCGACGCCGGCGATCTCGTGCGCGACGTCGGGCGCCGCGGCCGCCATGACGGCGATGCCGAACATGCCGATCAGCATGCTGCGTGTGTGCGTCTGCTCCGCGCGGACGTTGGCGTAGAGCGTCAGCGACGTCCAAATGCTCCGCGGGGAGGGTGATCCGCTCCGTTCGAGATGCTTCGGTAGGGTTCGACACCATGGACATCGGTGCCTCCGTCGCGTCGTTCGCCGTGGTCGTCGCCCTGCTCACGGTGACGCCGGGGCTCGACACGGCGCTCATCCTGCGGACCTCTGTGGTGGCCGGGCGCCGCCCGGCCTGGGGCGTCGTGCTGGGCGTCCAGCTCGGCACGCTCCTCTGGGGCGGGCTCACCGCGGCCGGGCTGTCCGCGCTGCTCGCGGCCTCCCAGCTCGCGTACGACGTGCTGCGCTGGGCCGGCGCCGCGTACCTGGTGTGGATGGGGGTGCGCATGCTGCTCACCAGGGGCGCCGAGCAGGCGGCGCCCGAGAAGGAGGGGCGGCAGGAGACCCGCTTCCGCACCGGGTTCCGGCGCGGGCTGGTCACGAACCTGCTCAACCCCAAGGTGGGCGCCTTCTACGTGGCGATGCTGCCGCAGTTCATCCCCGATGACGCCCCGCACGCCGTCATGGGCCTGCTGCTGGCCGGCGTGCACGTGGCCGAGGGCCTGGCGTGGAGCACCGTGCTCATCGGGTTGGCGACGCTGATGAGCGGAGTGCTGCGCACGGCCCGGGTCAGGCGGGTGCTCGACCGGGTCACGGGCGTGGTCATCGTGGGCTTCGGTCTGCGCCTGGCGATCGACAGGTGAGACAGGCGACGGGCGGCCCGTTCAGGCCCACGGCCACTCCAGCAGACGCGCCCCCAGGACGGCCGTCTCCAGGGTGAAGCGCTGCGTGGGGTCGTCCGGGGAGAAGCCCGTGAGGCGGCGCACCCGTTCGAGGCGGTAGGTGACGGCACGGGTGCTGATGCCGAGCCGGCGCGCGGCGGCCGTCTGGTTGCCCTGAGCGGCGAAGACCGCCTCCAGCGTCTCCAGCAGCGGCCCGTGCCCGCCGCGCGCGGTCAGCAGGGGGCTCAGCACGCTGGTCACGAGGTCCTCCATCGCGGCCCGGTCGCGCAGCAGGACGGGGAAGACCAGCAGGTCCGCGGCCTTGACCACGTCGATCGTGAGCCCGAGCCGGTCGGCGAGGTCGAGGGCGGAGGCGGCCTCGCGGTACGAGGTCACCACGCCACCCGGGCCGCGCTGCGGGCGGCCGACCCCGACCCGCCAGCCCGTGGCGAAGCGGGAGCGCACGTGGTGGGTGAACTCCCCCACCGCCGCCGTCAGCGTGCGCCCGGCGCACGACCTCGCTGAAGCGCTGCTTCGCCTCCTGCAGCTGCCAGACGCTCATCAATGCCTCCAATCTGGACAGACTGGACAGA
>NZ_JBFAIA010000229.1:0-10999 GCF_040654455.1 Nonomuraea sp. NPDC050691 | reverse complement strand
CCCACACGTGGGGCGCCCCCGCCCGCCCCGCCCGGCACGCTCGCCCCGCCCGCCATGCTCGCCGTCGCCGGGGAGGCGCCGCTCTGCCACGGCCCCCTCTCTCTGCGCGCCGGGCACGCCGCCCCGTTCTGCCGCTGGTGCGGGCGCGTCGATCCGGGCTGGAGGTGTCCCCACTGCGGCGGTGCGCGGCTGCGGGCCGTGGTCGTCGGGGCCAGGCGCACCGCTGAGGAACTGGGCCGCGCCTTCCCCTCCACGCCGGTGCGCACGTCCGGCCGTGACGGGGTGCTGGCCTGCGTGCCCGCCGCGCGGGCGCTCGTCGTCGCCACCCCGGGCGCGGAGCCGGTCGCCGAGGGCGGGTACGCCGCCGCCGTGCTGCTCGACGCGTGGTCGCTGCTCGGCCGGGCCGACCTGCGGGCGTCGGAGGAGGCGCTGCGCCGCTGGATGAACGCCGCCGCTCTGCTCCGGCCCGCGGCCGAGCTGGTGGTGCTGGCCGACGCGGGGCTGCCGGCCGTACAGGCGCTGCTGCGGTGGGATCCGATCACGCATGCCGAGCGCGAGCTGGCCGACCGGGCCGAGCTGGGGTTCCCGCCCGCGGTGCGCATGGCGACGCTCACGGGCGCCTCCGCCGCGGTGCGGCAGATGCTCGACGAGGTACGGCTGCCCGCGGAGGCACAGGTGCTCGGCCCGGTGCCGATCGACGAGGCCGGTCAGGAACGCGCCATGATCCGCGTGCCACGCCCGGGAGGAGCGGTGCTGGCCGCGGCGCTCAAGGGGGCCAGCGGGGTGCGCGCGGCGCGTAAGGCGCCGGATGTCGTGAGGGTGAGTGTCGACCCGCTCGACCTGATTTAGGCTGTTTCCCCGATTCGCTCATCCGTAAGTCAGCCGTTAGCGTGCCTTTGTGTCGATCGAATGGGTGAACCAGGCCATCGACGACCTGCGTGCTTGGGGACGGGCGCGGGGAGTCGAGGTGGACGCGGACGAGGTCCGCCTGCTCTGCGACTACGCCAGCGACTACCTCGACGTCAACGAGCCGGGCGACTTCACCCCCGCGACCTTCGACGAACTGCTGCTGTCCATCTACCCCCGCAAGGTGATCACCCCGCCCGAGAGCGCCACCGAGACCGTGGCCGCCGCCCGCACCCTGGTCGACTACCTCCAGGACAAGGCCGAGGTGGGCGCCGCCATCGCCGGGGCCATGCGCGAGCGGATCGACGACATCGCCCCACGCATGGCCGGGGCGCTGGCCGACGAGTCCAACTTCGGCATGGCCAAGAGCCTGTTCAGCTCCATCGGGCCCGAGTCCCTGGAGCAGTCGATCGCGATCCCGTCCGGCGAGCTGCCCGATCTGGGGGAGGCGCCGTGCGACTGCCCGGGGTGCTCGCCCCTGCCCGGCGTCCGGCTCGCCCCGCCCGGCGAGCTGCTGGAGGCGCTGGCGCGCGTGCCGCTCTGGACGGCGCTGCGGGAGGACGGCGGCGACGCGCGGGAGGAGACGTACGGGGAACTGGTCGGCGACCTGCGACGGCACCTCGCCGCGTACTACTCCGGGGACGAGACGGCTGACGGGCCGCTCCGGCTGTGGGCGGGCGCGGTCGCGTACCTCGTGGACCAGGACACGCGCGGCACCGTCACCGGCAGCGCGGAGCTGGACGACGAGCTGTACGACCTGTTCGACATGCTCTACCGGCTGCGCACCCGGGTGCCGGTCGCCGTCATCGGCGACTACCTCCAGGAGGTCGTGGACGACGGCGACGTGGACGTGCCCGCGACCCTCGACCGGCTGGCCTGGTGCGGGCTGATCGAGATGGCGCCCGACCCGCCGGGGATGCTCCCGCCCCGAGGGACGCGAGCGGGCGGCGGCGCCCCGCCGGCCGGTGCGGGCGCCGGCCCGGCGAGCCGGCCGATCGCCCCTGTGGCGGGCCGCATCGGCGTCGCCGCGCACACCGGGCCCGACACCCCGCACGGGCCCGGGGGACGGCGCGCTCTCGGCATCCAGCGCGGGGCGTCCGTCCACCGCGGCCCCGGACGCCCGGCCGGCCCAGGACTCCCGGCCGGTCCCGGCGGGGAGGACGCGCCCGAGAGGCGGGCCGCCGGCGGTCAGGGCCATGCCGGCGGGTCCGGCGGCGCGATCCGGCGGGGCGGCACGGCCGGGCTGACGCCGCTCGCCGTGTGGGCTCTGCGCGAGCACTACCTGGCGCTCGGCATCGATGCCCCCGAGGCCCCCGACCTGGGCGAGGCGGACGCCACCGGCCTCGTCGAGGGCCTGCTCGACGGCATGCCCACCGAGATGGCCGAGGACGACATCGCCCGCTGGCTCAGCCGCCGCACGCCCGGCGAGGCCGCCGCCCAGCTCCTCGCGGCGGCGTCCGGCGCGCCCGCCGTGGCCCGCGGCATCGCCGTCACCATCGTCGACCGGCTGGGCGCCGAGGCCGAGCCCGAGGTGCGCGCCTGCCTCGACGACGACGAGCTGCGCCCACACGCCATCCACTGGCTCGCCTCCCGCGGCCTGCCGGCTCCCGCGCTCACCCAGGACGAGCTGCTCTGGGTCAGCGTCGACATGCTGGCGCTGGCCATGCCCGCGGCCGAGGAGGACCCCGACGTCTTCGCCGAGAACATGGCCGCCTCCGGCCCGCCCGCCCACCTCATCGAGGAGATGTGGCGGGTCGACCACCCCGACGTGGTGGACGTGCTGGAGCTGCTCGGCCGTTCCATCCCCGACGGCACGGTGGCCAAGGCGGCGCGCAAGGCCGCGTTCAAGGCCCGCTCCCGCGCCATCAGGTAGAACCCCGGACCGGAGCCGCGGTGCGCGACCGGGATCCGCGATGAGTACGTCCCTGTGACTCCTGTGCAGTAAGTTTCCTGGGTGGCCAACAATGTCTTCGACCTCGCCGAGCTGCGCAAGCTGATCGATGAGCAGCCCGCCATGCCGCCCCGGCCGCCGCAGGAGACGGCCGAGGAGCACGAGGCCCTGACGTTCCCGCCCGTGACGCTCGTGCCCGACGCCGAACTGGCCCGCCTGGTGCCCACGGTGCCGCTCGTGGCCGACGCCATCCGCCTCACCGCCTGGACCGGCACCCGTCCCGTCACCCCCGAGGGGCTGCTCGCCGCGGACGACGCCACCGCCGCGGCCGAGACCCTCGGCGTCGACGCGGCGCGGCTGCGCCTCATCTGGATCGTCGCCGTCAACACCGGCCTGCTGCAGATCGTCCGCGGCCAGGCCCTGCGCGGACCGCTGCCCGAGCTGCTGACCGTCGAGGCGACGCTGGAGTTCTGGGACGGCGTGGTCATGGACGTCCTCGACCGCGCCGACGAGGGGCTGACCGGCTCGGCCGTGGTCGACGAGCACCTGGCCGAGATGCTGGCCACCGTCTACTCCGTGCGCTCCGGCGTGGCCGTCGCCAACCTCGCCCGCGGCATCCTCCAGTCCCACGAGGTCGCCTGCGAGCCCGGCACCGTGCAGCTGCGCCGCCTGGCCGCCTCGCTGCCCGCCGAGCTGCTGGAGGCGCTCTCCCTGCTCGCGTACTGCGGCCTGGTCGAGCAGACCGACGCCGGCCGTACGGCGCTCACCCCCCTCGGGGTGTGGGCGATCCGCCGCGACCTGCTGCGCGAGGGCCACGACGCGCCGACGGCCGCCGAGGTGGAGGTGTTCGCCGACCTGTCCGCCGCCGAGCTGGTGGAGGCGCTGGTCAAGGGCGCGGCGACGCAGAGCGCCGTGGCGGGCTGGCTGGAGCGCCGCCCGCCCGAGGAGGCCGCCCGCGAGCTCATCGAGATCGCCGCCGAGGGCACGGCCGGGCAGCGCGGCGCCGTGGGCGCCATCCTGGAGGAGCTCGGGCCCGAGGCTGAGGCGCCCCTGCGGCGGGCCCTGGAGCTGCCGCTGATGCGCCGCTACGCCGCGTCCTGGCTGCACATCCGCGACCTCGAAGCCCCGGCGCTCAGCGCCGACGACCACACCTGGATCGCGGTCGACTCCCTCGCGGCCCTCATGCACCTGTCCGGCCACGCCGCCGGCCGGCTCGACCCGCCCGAGCCCGGCGAGGACCTGATCCGGCTGGTAGGCGAGATGCCGGCCGTCGGGCACCCCGACACGATCGCCGTCCTCGACATGCTCGCCTCCGCCCACGACGACCCGGCCGTCGTCAAGGCGGCGCGCAAGGCGGCGATGAAGGCGCGTTCCGTCGAGCACACTAAACTGGGCTCACCCCATCGAAGCGAAACGGAGTGACCCCTTGGCGATCCAGTCGATCCGGCTGTTCGGAGATCCGGTGCTGCGCACCCCGGCGGCCCCGGTCGTCGACTTCGACAAGGAGCTCCGCAAGCTGGTCAAGGACCTGACCGACACGATGATGGACGCGCCGGGCGCCGGCCTGGCCGCCCCGCAGATCGGCGTCGGGCTGCGCGTGTTCACCTACTACGTGGACGACCAGCTCGGCCACCTGATCAACCCCGACCTCGACCTGTCGTCCGAGCTGGACGAGGAGGGCGAGGAGGGCTGCCTGTCCTTCCCGGGGCTGAGCTACCCGACGCCGCGCGCCATCCGCGCCGTCGCCAAGGGCTTCGACATGCACGGCGAGCCGGTCGTCCTGGAAGGCACCGACCTGATGGCGCGCTGCTTCCAGCACGAGACCGACCACCTCGACGGCATCCTGTTCATCGACCGCATGGACCCCAAGCAGCGCAAGCTCGCCATGAAGGCCATCCGCGAGGCCGAGTGGAGCGGCCTGTCCGCGCCGACGGTCAAGTTCTCCCCGCACGCCACCGGCGGAAAGGCACTCTGAGCCGATGCGCCTGGTCTTCGCGGGCACGCCCGAGACGGCGCTGCCGTCGCTCCGCGCGCTGATCGACTCGCCGCGGCACGACGTCGTGGCCGTCGTCACCCGCCCCGACGCCCAGTCGGGCCGGGGCCGCAAGGTCCACCCGTCGCCGGTCGCCGAGCTGGCCGAGGAGGCGGGCATCCCGGTGCTGCGTCCCGCCAAGGCCGGCGACCCCGAGTTCCTGAAGCAGCTCGCCGACCTGGAGCCCGACTGCTGCCCGGTGGTCGCCTACGGCGCGCTGCTGCCCCAGTCCGCGCTCGACGTGCCCCGCCACGGCTGGATCAACCTGCACTTCTCCATCCTGCCCGCCTGGCGCGGAGCCGCCCCGGTGCAGCACGCCATCCTGCACGGCGACGAGATCACCGGCGCCTCGACGTTCCAGATCGTCAAGGAGCTGGACGCCGGCCCTGTGTACGGCGTGGTCACCGAAGAGGTGCGGTCCGACGACACGAGCGGCACGCTCCTCGACCGGCTCGCCCAGTCCGGGGCCGGGCTGCTCGCGGCCACGCTCGACGGCGTCGAGGACGGCGCCCTTGAGGCCCGCCCGCAGCCGTCCGACGGGGTGAGCGTCGCCCCAAAGATCAACGTCGCCGACGCGGAGGTCGACTGGTCGGCGCCCGCGATGCGGGTCGACCGGCTCGTCCGGGCCTGCACCCCCAACCCGGGGGCGTGGACCACGTTCCGGGGCCAGCGGCTCAAGCTCGGCCCCGTCACGCCGGCGCCGTCCGCCGAGGGCCTCGCCCCGGGCGTCATCGCCGCCGGCAAGCATTCCGTGCTGGTCGGCACCGCCACCCACCCGGTCGAGCTGGGCGAGGTGCAGCCGCAGGGCAAGCGGGTGATGAGCGCGGGGGAGTGGGCGCGGGGCGCCCGCGTGGAGAGCGGCGACCGGTTCGCGTGACCGGAGCGCGCCGTGAGGCGCTGCGGGTCGGTGGTGGCGCCGCGGACGGCGCGAGCGGCCGTCCGCAGACCGGAGCGGCGCGTCGCGCCGCGCGTTCGGCGGACGTGCGGCCGGCGGGCATGGGTGGGGTGCGATCCGCACATATGAGGGAAAGCCGGAGGGGATGAGCACCAGCGGGGGCCGTGGGCCCGAGGACCGCGGCACCGGCCGCGAAGGCAGCCGGGGAGAGGGCCGGGAAGGCAACCGCGGAACGGGCCGGGACGCGGGGCGCGAAGGCGGCCGTGGTTCGGGCCGGGACGCGGGGCGCACAGGCGGCCGTGGTTCGGGTCGCGAGGCCGGTCGGGCTTCGGGTCGTGACGCTGGTCGCGGTTCAGGTCAGGACGCCGGTCGTGTGCCGGGTCGTGAGGCGGGGCCCGTGTGGGGTCGTGACGCGGGTCGTGGGTCGGGTCGTGACGCGGAGCGTGGGCCGGAGACGGATCGCGGTGCCGGCCGTGGGGCTCAAGCGGATCGTGGAGCGGGCCCCGGGGGTGCCGGGGGCTATGGGGCGTCCTCTGGGGGACGGGTGGGCCGTCGCCGGAGCGCCGGGTCCAGCCGGCACGGCGGTCCGTCGGGCGGTCCATCGGGCCGGCAGGGCGATCCGGCGGGTCGGCAGGGTGGTCCCTCGGGTGACCGGGCTGGTCTGGCTGGTCGGGAGGGCGGTGCGTCCGGTCGGCAGGGCGGTTCCTCGGGTGATCGGGGCGATGCCGGCGGTGCGCGGCGTACGGGCGGGCGTGGTCATGGTGGGGCCGGGCGGGGGCCGCGTGACCCCGCGCGCAACGCCGCGTTCGACGTCATGCGCGCCGTCGACGAGCGCGACGCCTACGCCAACCTGCTCACCCCGCGCCTCCTGCGCGAGCGCGGCCTGAAGGGGCGCGACGCGGCCCTGGCCACCGAGCTGGCCTACGGCACCCTGCGCGGCCTCGGCACGTACGACGCGATCATCGCGATCTGCAGCGACCGCGCGCCCGACCCCGCCGTGCGCGACGCGCTGCGGCTCGGCGCCCACCAGCTCCTCCGCATGCGCGTCCCGCCGCACGCCGCCGTGGGCACCACGGTCGACCTGGTACGGCAGCGCGTCGGACCGGGCGCGGCCAAGTTCGTCAACGCGGTGCTGCGCAAGATCGCTTCTCGCACGCTCGACGAGTGGCTGCCCATCGTGGCGCCCGACCTCGCCGACGACCCGTCCGGGCATCTCGCGGTCGTGCACAGCCACCCGCGCTGGGTGGTCAGCGCCTTCCGCGACGCGCTCGGCGGCGGCATCGAGGAGACGACCGAACTCCTCGCCGCCGACAACGCCCGGCCTCTCGTCACCCTGGTGGCCCGGCCGGGACGCTCCTCCCGCCGCGAACTGCTCGACGCGGGCGCCGAGCCCACCCGCTACTCCCCGTACGGGGCCTGCCTGACGGAGGGCGACCCCGGGCAGATCGCCGCGATCGCCGAGACCCGCGCGGCCGTGCAGGACGAGGCCAGCCAGCTCGTGGCCCTCGCCCTGACCCGCGTCCCCCTCGACCCGCAACCCTCGTCGCGGCCCGGATCGGCCGAGGGTGAGCTGTGGCTCGACATGTGCGCCGGGCCGGGCGGCAAGGCGGGCCTGCTCGACGCTGTGGCGGTGTACGGCGACACGGCCGGCGTCCCCGTCGACGTCGGGGGCGCCGGCGGTAGCGGGTCCGCCGAGGAAGCCGAGGGCATGCCGCCCGTGGCGTTCCCCGGTGGGGCGCGGCTCGTTGCCGCCGACGTGCAGCAGCACCGCGCCCGGCTCGTGGCGCAGACCACCGCGCACGCTGGCGTGATCACCGCCGACGGCACGCGGCCCGCCTGGCGGCCCGACGTGTTCGACCGCGTCATGCTCGACGCCCCCTGCACCGGTCTGGGCGCGCTGCGGCGCAGGCCCGAGGCGCGGTGGCGGCGCGACCCCGCGAGCGTCGCCGAACTGGCACGGCTCCAGCGCGCCCTGCTGAACACCGCCCTCGACGCCACCCGCCCCGGCGGCGTGGTCGCGTACGTCACCTGCTCCCCGCACCTCGCGGAGACCCGCGTCGTGGTCAGCGACGTGATCGCGCGCCGCGACGACGTGGAGCAGCTCGACGCCCGTGACTACCTGCCCGAGGTCGAGGGCCTGGGCGACGGCCCGCACGCCCAGTTCTGGCCGCACCGCCACGGCACCGACGCGATGTTCCTCGCACTCCTCCGCAAGCGGGCGTAACCCCCGAGGCAGGCGCGCGCGGCGGCCGGGGGGCCGGGGAGGCGGGGGCGCGCGCCGGGGCGGGGTTCAATAGACTCGGCACATCATGGCCGTACAGATCTCGCCCAGCATCCTGTCCGCCGACTTCGCCCGGCTCGCCGACGAGGCAGCGGCGGTCCCCAACGCCGACTGGCTGCACGTCGACGTGATGGACTACCACTTCGTGCCCAACCTCACGCTCGGCCTGCCCGTCGTGGAGTCGCTGCGCAAGGCCACGTCCCTGCCGCTCGACTGCCACCTGATGATCGAGGACCCCGACCGGTGGGCGCCCGCCTACGCCGAGGCGGGCGCGGGCAGCGTCACCATCCACGCCGAGGCCGCGAAGGCGCCCGTGCGCACGCTGCGCCAGATCCGCTCCCTCGGCGCGCGGGCGGCGCTCGCCCTCAACCCGGGCACCGCCGTCGAGCCGTACGAGGGGCTGTTCGGCGAGATCGACATGCTGCTGCTGATGACGGTCGAACCGGGGTTCGGCGGCCAGGGGTTCCTCGACATGGTGCTGCCGAAGATCCGCACCGCCCGCTCCCTCGTCGAGCGGCACGGCGGCCAGATCTGGATCCAGGTGGACGGCGGGATCACGACCGAGACCATCGAGCGGGTCGCCGAGGCGGGGGCGGACGTCTTCGTCGCGGGCAGCGCGGTGTACGGCGCCAGCGACCCCTCGGCGGCCGTGGACGCCCTCCGCGCCCAGGCCGCCACCGTGATCGACTGAGGCCGCCCAGGCCGCGATCGTGGTCGGCTGGGGTCGTCCCGGTCGCGATCGTGGCGCGGTGACCTGCGGACGTCGGCGTCGCGACGGCTTCGCGACCGGCGAATGTGACGTACGCCGTTGCGTCGAAGGGGCGTGCCCCCGGAGCATCGTGATCTCCAGGTGATCGGCGGCACAGTGGCTGCGGAGGTGCGCGAGTGGAGTACGTGCGGGTCGGATGCGCCTGGCTGATCGCTGTGGTCTTCGCCATCACGGCGGTGTCCAAGGCGCGAGACCTGAGCGGGTTCGCCCGTTCGCTGCCGGACCTCGTCCCCGTGAGCCGCGCTCTGAGGCGCCCGCTGGCGGTGCTGGTGGCGGCGCTGGAGGGGCTCGCGGCGCTCCTGGTGGCCGTGCCGTTGCTCGCCGGGGCGCCCGGCGTCGCCGCGTACGGCCTGGCGCTGGCCCTCGCGCTGCTGACGGCGTTCACCGTGGCGATCGCCGTGCCGCTGCGGCGGGGACAGCGCGCCCCGTGCCGCTGCTTCGGCGTGTCCGCCGCCCCGCTCGGGCCCCGCCATCTCGTCCGGAACGGCCTGCTGATCACCGCCACGCTGCTCGGCCTCGCTCTTCCGATGGGAGCGCCCGCGCCGGCCGGGACCGTCGTGGCGGGCGTCGCCGGGCTGATCGGCGCCATCCTCGTGGCCGCCTTCCACGACCTGGTCGACCTCTTCGCCGGCGCCTGACCGCGAGCGGCATCTGAATCTGAGGCCCGGCGACGCCGGGTGCCGCCGGGGCCTGAGGTGAACGCGGCTGTCACCGGATGAAGTGACATAAACCCCCGCAGACCTGGGTAACTGCCCACTTATGGCGGATCACGGGCTTTTCGGCCCCCGTTCGGTGACCTGGCGGGTGATGGGGGAGCCGATCCTGCTCATCGGCGGGCTGCGCGCGCTCCTCATGCAGGGACTGCATCCCCGCGCCATGCGCGGCGTCCTCCAGCACTCCTCCCTCATGGACCCCTCCGAGGCGTGGTCGCGCTTCGTGCGCACCACCGAGTTCGTCCACGTCCGTACGTACGGGAGCCTCGCCGAGGTGGAACGGGCCGGCCGGCGCGTCCGCAAGATCCATGCCAGCCTGACCGCGCATGATCCGGACACCGGAGAGGAGTACCGCCTCGACGAGCCCGAGGCGCTGCGATGGGTGCACGTCGGCGAGGTGGACTCCTACCTGTCGGTGGCGCGGCGGGCCGGGGTCCGGCTCACCGACGCCGAGGCCGACGCGTTCGTGGCCGAGTGGCGGCGCGCGGCCGAGGTGGTGGGGCTCGCGCCGGACAGCGTCCCCGGCACGGTCACCGAGATGCGCGACTACATCGAGGCACAGCGTCCCGGCCTGCGGTTCGTGCCCGAGGCGGCGCACCCCCTGCGCCTGTCGCTGAACGCCCCGCTCCCGCTCGTCCTCACGCCCCTGCGCCCTGCCCTGCCCGCCCTGACGCTGCTCGCGTTCGCGACGATGCCGCGCTGGGCGCGCAGGTTGTACGGGCTGCCCGCCACTCCCGTCGGCGACCTGTGGGCGACGGCCACGCTGCGCGCCCTGCACACCGGGCTCGGCTTCGTCCCGGCCCAGGTCCGGTACTCCCCGGCGGCCCGCGAGGCCCGGCGCATCATGGCCGCCTGAGCATTTGACCAAGCGACCGCTTGGTTGTCATAGTGGGGGGCGGGCGCATGCCGCTTCGGCGGCATGGCAAACTGGTACAAGAACAGAGCTAGCGTGCTCCGGGGTCGGTGAAACTCCGAACCGGCGGTGACAGTCCGCGACCCGGCCGATGCCATCGGCCGGTTGACCCGGTGAAATTCCGGGACCGACGGTTAAAGTCCGGATGGGAGGAAGCGCGCGGGTGTCCAGCCATCGCTGGGCGCCTCTGTGATGCGCACGCGCATCGCCCGATCCCCCGGGGCCCGCCATGGCCGAGAGCCGATGGCGAGGAGGAGACCCGGGGTGGAGACCAGGGACACGGCGCGCACCACCGATCCCGTACACGACACCGACATCGCCGGTCCCGCGACCGCCGCCGATGTCGCCGGTTCCGTGACCCGTGCTGACGTCGCCGGTTCCGCGACGGATGCCCGCCTCATGGCGCGCGCCGTCGAGCTCGCCGCGCGCGGGCACGGCACCACCAGCCCCAACCCCGTCGTCGGCTGCGTCATCCTCGACGCCGCCGGCCAGGTCGCGGGGGAGCGCCGACGGAACGACCTCGCCCGACCGGCCCGGCTGGTCGTTCTCCGACTCCGAGGTCTACAAGCTCCTGGAGGCCCTGGCCTGGGAGACGGGCC
>NZ_JBFAIA010000228.1:0-11017 GCF_040654455.1 Nonomuraea sp. NPDC050691 | reverse complement strand
CTTCCGTCGCCCCAAGTGACCCGCGCGACGAGGCGGCCGGTGGAGCTTCCACCGGCCGCCAGGCGCGTTCGCCGGGGAGATCGCCTTCTCGCTGCTGGCCATCCCGCTGCTGCCACGGCTGGGGGCGATGCGGGTGAGCGCGTACTCGACGGCCCTGGCCGTGCCCGTACTGGCCGTGATCGGGCTGCTCCGGGAGGGCTCCGGCATGCTGAGGGCGCCGAGCGTCGCGGAGGCGGCCGGGTTCGCCTACCTCGCCCTCGTGGTCACCGTGGTCGCGTTCTTCCTGTGGTACACGGCGCTGCCGCGGCTCGGGCCGGGGCCGGCGGGGCTGTTCGCCGGTCTCATCCCGGTGGGGGCCATCGCGACGGGGGCGGTGCTCGGGATCGCGACGCCGTCCCGCTACGACCTGCTGGGCGCGGGGCTGGCGGTGGGCGGCATCGTCATCGGCCTCACCGCCCGCCGTCCCGCGCCGCCCGCCGTCCCGCCGGGCTCCCGGCCGCGCCTGGTGGCCGAGCGCGCCTGACGGCCGGGCGGGAGTGCGCCCCGCGTGGGCGTACGCTTTGGGGGATCGAAAGGATGGGCATGGCCGAGTTCGACTACACCGATCTTCTCCCGCTGGGCGCCGACGACACCACGTACCGGCTGATCACGTCGGAGGGGGTGCGGAGAGTCGAGGCGGCCGGCCGTACGTTCCTGGAGGTCGACCCCGAGGCGCTGCGGCTGCTCACCGAGACGGCCGTGCACGACATCTCCCACTTCCTGCGCTCGTCGCACCTGGCCCAGCTCCGTAAGATCATCGATGATCCCGAGGCCAGCGGCAACGACCGGTTCGTGGCGCTCGACCTGCTGAAGAACGCCTCCATCTCGGCCGGCGGCGTGCTGCCCATGTGCCAGGACACCGGCACCGCGATCGTCATGGGCAAGCGCGGCCGTCACGTGCTGACCGACGGCCGCGACGCCGAGCACCTCGCCAGGGGTGTGTACGACGCCTACACCCGGCTCAACCTGCGCTACTCCCAGATGGCCCCGCTGACCATGTGGGAGGAGAAGAACACGGGCAACAACCTGCCCGCCCAGATCGAGCTGTACGCCGAGGACCCCCACGGCCACCCCGACGAGTACAAACTGCTGTTCATGGCCAAGGGCGGCGGCTCGGCCAACAAGTCGTTCCTGTACCAGGAGACCAAGGCGGTCCTCAACGAGAAGCGCATGCTGGCGTTCCTCGAGGAGAAGATCCGCTCGCTCGGCACCGCCGCCTGCCCGCCGTACCACCTGGCGATCGTCGTCGGCGGCACGTCGGCGGAGTACGCCCTGAAGACGGCCAAGTACGCCAGTGCCCGCTACCTCGACTCGATCCCCACCGAGGGATCACCCTCCGGGCACGGCTTCCGCGACCTGGAGCTGGAGGCGAAGGTCTTCGAGCTGACCCAGAAGCTCGGCATCGGCGCCCAGTTCGGCGGCAAGTACTTCTGCCACGACGTGCGGGTCATCCGCCTGCCCCGTCACGGCGCCTCCTGCCCCGTGGCCATCGCCGTCTCCTGCTCGGCCGACCGGCAGGCGCTCGCCAAGATCACGCCGGAGGGCGTCTTCCTGGAGCAGCTCGAGACCGACCCGGCCCGCTTCCTGCCGGAGACGACCGACGAGCACCTCTCCGACGACGTGGTGAAGATCGACCTCAACCGCCCCATGCCGGAGATCCTCGCCGAGCTGACGAAGTACCCGGTGAAGACGCGGCTCTCCCTCACGGGCCCGCTCGTCGTGGCCCGTGACATCGCCCACGCCAAGATCGCCGAGCTGCTCGACAACGGCGGCGAGATGCCGCAGTACCTGAAGGACCACGCCGTCTACTACGCGGGGCCGGCCAAGACGCCCGAGGGCTACGCGTCGGGGTCGTTCGGCCCGACCACGGCCGGGCGGATGGACTCGTACGTGGAGCGCTTCCAGGCGGCCGGCGGGTCGATGGTCATGCTGGCCAAGGGCAACCGGTCGCGGCAGGTGACCGAGGCGTGCCAGCAGCACGGCGGCTTCTACCTGGGCTCCATCGGCGGCCCCGCGGCCCGGCTGGCGCAGGACTGCATCAAGAAGGTGGAGGTCCTGGAGTATCCCGAGCTGGGGATGGAGGCGGTGTGGAAGATCGAGGTGGAGGACTTCCCCGCGTTCATCGTCGTGGACGACAAGGGCGACGACTTCTTCACCGACCGCACGGGCCCGGTGCTGTCGATCGGCCGCCGCTAGCGCGAGCACCCCGCGTTCAGGCGAGCGCGGGGGCGCGGTGGGGCGCCACGACACTGCCGTCGGGCAGCAGCAGGCCGGTGTCCTCGAAGAGCACGACGCCGTTGCAGAGCAGGCTCCAGCCCTGGTCGGGGTGGGCCGAGATCACGTGGGCCGCCTCACGGTCGGGCGATCCGGCGGCGGGGCAGACGGGGAAGTGACTGCACATCGTGCACCTCTCAGAGGACGCTCCTGCGATGGGGGTTTTCAGAAGGGCAGCTTGCGCCCCGACGGCGTGCGAAGGTCGAGGGAGGGGCCGGCCGGCTTCCTCGGCCGGGGGCGAACCTGGGTCTGGCGCATCCTCATCACGTCCTTCGGGTGAAGCCGTCATGGTCGCTGACTTGGTCGTACCTCCGACGCGTGCTCCCCATTCTGCCGATCGTGGCGGACACTTTCCGGATTCTTGAGGAGTCGCTTCGTAAGTAGCTTCACTCTGCCCCCACCCCCTTACGACACCCTTACAACCGGCCTACCGCACCCCAGAGTTCCCGGTGTAACCCTTGCCCTGGCGGCACGAACCCCTTTATCGGCGTAAAACGCATTTCTCCCCAGCCCGGCAGGCCGACTCGGAAAGGGCCTCGGAGCTGGGAGAACGCCATTCCGCCCCGGCCGGGAAGGGCCGGGAGCCCCGGCGGCTCCGAGCGGGACGGGCGGCGGGCGCGGACGAGCGGGTCCCGCGGCTCCCTTGCGGCGGGGCCACCCGGGACCCCACCATGTGGGACGGGCACGACGCTTCGCGTGCCCGTGAACGCGCTGAGCGGGCTCGCTGACATGGCGAGTCAGACGGGTTGACTTGGATTCGCAACATTTTATCGGCCGGGCCTCTACTGGTCGGTTTACACAAATAGGTAAGCTGCCAGGCATGCGTGCGCCCTCCGGTTACCTTCTCGCCGCGCGCTACCGGCTCCTCGAACCTGTCGGACGCGGCGGCATGGGCACCGTGTGGCGGGCGCACGACGAGCTGCTCGACCGCTACGTCGCGGTCAAGGAGGTCCGCCTGCCGACGGTGCTCGACGAGGAGCTGCGGGCGGAGCTGTGCGCCCGCACCGAGCGCGAGGGCCGGGCCACGGCGATGGTGGCGCACCCGTCGGTCATCACGGTGTTCGACGTCGTCACCGAGGACGACCGGCCGTGGATCGTCATGGAGCTGCTGAACGCCCGGTCCCTGGAGCAGCTGATCCAGCAGGAAGGACCGCTCCATCCCCGCCGTGTCGCGGAGATCGGCCGGCAGGTCCTGGGCGCGCTGCGCGCCGTCCACGCCAAGGGCATCCTGCACCGCGACGTGAAGCCCAGCAACGTGCTCGTCACCGACGACCGGGCCGTGCTCACCGACTTCGGCCTGGCGGCGCTGGAGGGCGACGTCTCGATCACCCAGGCGGGCATCGTGCTGGGTTCGGCCGGCTACATCGCGCCGGAGCGGGTCCTCGGCGCCAAGGCCAGCCCCGCCGGCGACCTGTGGTCGCTCGGCGCCACCCTCTACACCGCCGTCGAGGGCCGGGGCCTGCACGGCCGGCGTACGGCCGCCGCGGCCCTGGCCGCGCTGACCAGCGGCGAGCCCATCCCCATGACCAAGGCCGGCCCGCTCGCGCCGGTGCTCGACGCGCTGCTCCGCATCGACCCGCAGACCCGCCTCGACTCCGTGCGCGCCTCGCTCATGCTGGCGCGCGTCGCCGCGGGCGGCGCGGCCGAGGAGCCGCTGGCCTCCCGCCGGCCGGTACGGCAGGCGCAGGCGGTGACCGTGCCCTCTTTCCCACGCAGGCCCGCGCACCGCGGGCTGCACCGGGCCGACGCCATGGGGAAGGCCGACACGATGGCGGCGCCGGCACCGGTGTCCTCTCCGAGGCAGGAGCGCAGGCCCGGTGAGGGCGTCCATCGCCGGCGGATGGAGCCCCGACCAGCGGTTCCCTCGATTTATGCCCGCTTCATGACGACGGTGATAAAGTTGTGCCTTCCTCGACGGTTCTGGCCAAGAGAACTTCGCAAGCGAGGCTAAAGCACTTTCCAAGCGAAATAGATATCTTCTTCTCATGCCGGAACACCAGACACGCGTGCTCGCCGAGCGCTACGAGCTGATCTCCCCGCTCGGGCGGGGGACGATGGGCACGGTGTGGCGTGCCAGGGACCGCGCCCTCGGTCGCGAAGTGGCGGTCAAGGAGATCCGGCAGGACTCCGGACTCACCGAGGAGCAGCGGGCCGAGCTGCGCGAGCGCATGGTCCGCGAGGGCCGCATCGCCGCACGCATCAGCCACTCGGCCGTCGCCGCCATCCACGACGTGCTCATCCAGGACGGCAGCCCCTGGATCATCATGGAGCTGGTCGAGGCCCGGTCCCTGGAGCAGGTGATCGACGAGGAGGGGCCGCTGCCGCCCCGGCTGGTCGCCGAGATCGGCGTCGACCTGCTCGGCGCGCTGCGCGCCGCGCACGCCCAGGGCATCACGCACCGCGACGTCAAGCCGGGCAACGTGCTCATCACCGAGACCGGCCGCGTGGTGCTGACCGACTTCGGCATCGCCAAGGCCGAGGGCGACCCCAAGCTCACCAAGACCGGCATGGTGATCGGCTCCCCCGGCTACACCGCGCCGGAGCGGGCCCGGGGCGAGTACACCGGCCCGGAGTCCGACATCTGGTCGCTCGGAGCGACGCTGTACTTCGCCGTCGAGGGACGTCCCGCGTACGAGCGGGCCTCGATCGCCGAGACGCTCGCGGCGCTGCTGAGCGAGAACGCCGACCCGCCCACCCAGGCGGGACAGCTCGGGCCCGTGCTGACCGGGCTGCTGCACAAGGACTACAAGAAGCGGCTGAACGCGGCCAAGGCCGAGACCATGCTGCGGATGGTCGCCGACACCCCCACCCACGAGATGCCGGTCATCACCGCCGAGAGCCTGACCGGCCAGGAGGCCTCTGTGCCCGACGCCACCAACCCCGCCAGCGGCTCCCGGACGCCCGGGGCGTCCGGCCCCCAGCAGGGAGCGGGCGCGCGTCCTCAGGGCGGCCGGCCGGCCGGCGCCCCGGGCTCCGGCCCGCAGAGCGCCGTCCCGCACGGCGCGCCGGGCGGGCGCCCCGCCGCGCAGGGCTCCGGCGGCGAGGGCGGTCAGGCCGGGCTCGATCCCGAGCGCACCGTGAGCCTGAAGCGGCCCAAGACGCCGCTCCCGGGCCGCCCGCAGCCGGGCGCCCCCGTCGACGAGGGCGCCATGAGCACCCAGCGGATCCAGGTGCCACGGCCCTCCAACGCCTCCCCCGGCCACCAGGTCTACCCGCCGGCCGGCCCGCCGGGGCAGCAGCCCGGCCGTCCCATGCCGCCGGGCGGGCAGCCCCCGCGGCCGGTGCCCGCCGGGCACGCGATGCCCCACCCGGGACCCGGCCATCCCCCGGGCCCCCAGGGACCGCAGGGCATGCCCATGGAGCGGCCGGACTCCAAGGGGCTCGGCACCGACCTGTTCGCCATCGCGGGCCCCGAGGAGCGCCCCACGGGCAACCGCACGGGCATGCTCATCCTCATGGGAGTGGCCGCCGCGGCCGCCGTGATGATCGCCATCCTCATCGTGGCCGTCCTGCAGGGCTGACCGGCGAGCGCACCCCGCCGTCCTGTCGGCCTGACCGTGCGCCCCGGCGGCCCGCGCCTCCGCCGTCCTGTCGGACCGGCTTGAGACGGACCTCGTGGGACAGACTGGGGGCATGAGCGAGTTCCGTATCGAAACAGACTCGATGGGCGAGGTGCGCGTGCCCGCCGGCGCCCGGTGGCGCGCGCAGACCCAGCGGGCGGTCGAGAACTTCCCGATCTCAGGACGGCCACTGGAGCCGTCGCACATCGCCGCGCTCGGCCTCATCAAGGCCGTGGCCGCCGAGGTCAACGCCGAGCTCGGCGTCCTCGACAAGGACCTGGCCGAGGCGATCGCCCAGGCCGCGGCCGACGTCGCCGAGAACGAGCACGACGACCACTTCCCGATCGACGTCTTCCAGACGGGTTCCGGCACCTCGTCCAACATGAACGCCAACGAGGTCATCGCGCACCTGGCCCAGGAGCGGCTGGGCCGGTCCGTCCACCCCAACGACCACGTCAACGCCTCGCAGTCGTCCAACGACGTCTTCCCCACCTCCATCCACGTGGCGGCGGCGACCGAGGTGACCTACCACCTGATGCCGTCGCTGGAGCACCTGGCGGCGAGCCTGCGGGCCAAGGCGCTGCAGTTCGACCAGGTGGTGAAGTCGGGACGGACCCACCTGATGGACGCGACGCCGGTGACGCTCGGGCAGGAGTTCGGCGGCTACGCCTCGCAGATCGAGCACGGGCTGGTGCGGGTGAAGTCGGCGCTCGGCCACGTGCTGGAGCTGCCGCTCGGCGGCACGGCCGTGGGCACCGGCATCAACACCCCGCCGGGCTTCGCCGAGAAGGCCATCGCCAAGCTGCGCGAGGCCACCGGCATCCCGTTCCGCGAGGCGCTGGACCACTTCGAGGCGCAGAGCGCGCAGGACTCGATCGTGGAGCTGTCGGGCCAGCTCAAGGTGGTGGCGGTCTCCCTCAACAAGATCGCCAACGATCTGCGCTGGATGGGCTCCGGGCCGCGCGCCGGCCTCGGCGAGATCAGCCTGCCCGACCTGCAGCCCGGCTCGTCCATCATGCCGGGCAAGGTCAACCCGGTGATCCCCGAGGCCACGGCCATGGTGGCGGCGCAGGTCATCGGCAACGACGCCGCCATCACGTTCGCGGGCGCCTCCGGGACCTTCGAGCTCAACGTGCAGCTCCCGGTGATCGCGCGCAACATCCTGGAGTCGATCCGGCTGCTCGCCAACGTCTCGCGGCTGCTCGCCGACCGCTGCGTGGCGGGCATCACGGCCAACGTCGAGCGGCTGCGCGAGTACGCGGAGTCCTCGCCGTCGATCGTCACGCCGCTCAACCGGTACGTCGGCTACGAGGAGGCGGCGCGGATCGCCAAGCAGGCCCTGGCCGAGCGCAAGACCATCCGGGAGGTGGTCGTCGAGCGCGGCCACGTGGCGTCCGGCAAGATCACAGAGGAGCAGCTCGACGCGGTCCTCGACGTGCTGGCCATGACGAACTCCGGCAAGGACTGACCGGCCCCGGGCTCCGCCGGGCGGCCGGCACACCGCGAGGCGGAGGCACGCCGTGGCAGGGGCTCAGCGGGTGGTGGCGCGGGCCCAGCGGGTGAGGAGCGCGGCGGCGGCGCCCGAGTCGACCGCGTCGGCCGCGCGCTTGCGCGCCGCTTCCAGAGCCGGCGTCAGCTCGGCGGCGGGCGGGGCGCCCTCGGCGGCCACCAGCGCGGCGGCGGCGTTCAGGAGCACGATGTCGAGCACCGGCCCCGGCTCGCCCGCCAGGACCGCGCGGGCCACCGCGGCGTTGTGCCCGGCGTCGCCGCCGCGCAGGTCCTCCGGACGGGCCCGCGGGATGCCGAGGTCGGCGGGGTCGAACGGGGTCGCGGTGACCGTGCCCCGCCGTACCACCCAGATCGTGGACGGGCCGGTGGTGGTCAGCTCGTCGAGGCCGTCGTCGCCGCGGAAGACGAGCGAGGAGCAGCCGCGCTCGCCGAGCACGCCCGCGATCACCGGCGCCATGCGGGCGTCGGCGACGCCCACGGCCTGGGCGGCCGGCAGCGCCGGGTTGGTGAGCGGGCCGAGGAAGTTGAAGAACGTGGGCACGCCGAGCTGGCGCCGGACGGGCGAGGCGTGTCTCATCGCCGGGTGGAAGGCCCCCGCGAAGCAGAAGGTGATGCCCACCTCCTCCGCGATCCGCACGACCTCGGCGGGCGGCAGCTCCACGCGCACGCCCAGCGCCTCCAGCACGTCGGCCGCGCCCGTGGTCGAGGAGGAGGCCCTGCCCCCGTGCTTGACCACGCGGGCCCCGGCCGCCGCGGCCGCGACCGCTGCCATGGTCGAGATGTTGACCGTGCCCGCCCGGTCGCCTCCGGTGCCGACGAGGTCCACCGTCTCGCCCGGCACCCTGATCGCGTACGAGCGGGCCAGCATGCCGTCGGCCAGGCCGGTCACCTCGTCCACCGTCTCCCCCTTGGCGCGCAGGGCCACGGCGAAGGCCGCGATCTGGGCGTCGGTCGCCGCGCCGGACATGATCTGCTCCATCGCCCAGGCGGTCTCGTGCGCCTGGAGGGAGGAGCCGTCGAGGAGCGCGCCGAGCAGGGAGGCCCAGGTGATCGTCATGTGAACGCCCTTTCGCTGGTCGAGGTGCTCGACGGGGGGCGTCCCGGACATGCGGGCGGCCGCCTCGTCGAGGCGGCCGGGATGCGTATGCGCGTGCGGGTCCGCCTAGGAGGCGGGCCACCACTGGAGCGAATACGCGGTCATGCCGCAGATCTTACCATCCGGGCCCGCCCACACATCGGGACCATGATCTGTGTGGGCGGGCCCCATGCTGCATGCGGGACCCGAGGCTTAGGGTCGAGGTATGGCGAACGAACTGACCGGTGGCCTGTCGGGGCGGACAGCGCTGGTGACCGGGGCAGGGGGCGGCATCGGGGCCGCCTGCGCGCGGCGGCTGGCCGTCGCGGGGGCGCACGTGCTCGTCGTCGACCGCGACGGCGACGCCGCCGGGAAGGTGGCGGCCGCGATCGGCGGCACGGCCGTGGTGGCCGACCTGGGCGAGCCGGGCTTCGCCGAGGAGCTGCCCGCCGACGTGGACATCGTGGTCAACAACGCCGGTTTCCAGCACGTGGCGCCCATCGAGGAGTTCCCGCCCGAGGTGTTCTCCGCCATGCTGCGGGTCATGGTCGAGGCGCCGTTCCTCATCGCCCGGCGGGTGCTGCCCGGCATGTACGCCCGGGAGTGGGGCCGGTTCGTCAACATCTCGTCGGTCCACGGGCTGCGCGCCTCGCCGTACAAGTCGGCGTACACGACGGCCAAGCACGCGCTGGAGGGGCTGTCCAAGACCCTCGCGCTGGAGGGCGCGCCGCACGGGGTGACCTCGACCTGCGTCAACCCCGGGTACGTGCGCACCCGGCTCGTCGAGGACCAGATCGCCGACCAGGCCAGGACGCACGGCATCGACCCCGGTAAGGTCGTCGAGGACATCATGCTGAGGCCCGCGGCGATCAAGCGCCTCATCGAGCCGGAGGAGGTGGCCGAGCTGGTCGCGTACCTGTGCGGGCCGGGCGGCTCGTTCATCACCGGCGTCTCGCTGCCCCTGGACGGCGGCTGGACCGCCCGGTAGTGACGGGGATGAGCGACCGAGCCGCCTCCGCGAAGTGGAGGCAATAAGCAGGTGAGCACGCGGTTTCTGGAGTTGCTCGCGCGTGAGGCCTCGGCGGTGGAGTTCGAGGGGCCGATCATCGAGGCGCGGGCCGCGGGGGCCGACGCGGCGACGATCGAGGAGCTCGAACGTGCCAAGGTCGAGGCGCTCAAGGTGCGCGCGCTGCTCAGGCGGCGGGCCCGGCGCGAGGCGGAGCTGTCCGCCCTGTACGACACGGCCGGCGACCTGGCGGCGCTGCGCGACCTCGACGCGGTGCTGGAGGCGATCGTCCATCGGGCCAGGCAGCTCCTGGCCACCGACACGGCGTACATGACCCTGCACGACCCCGAGCGGGGCGACACGTACATGCGGGTCACCGACGGGTCGATCTCGGCGAAGTTCCGCGCGCTGCGGCTGGCCATGGGGGCCGGGCTCGGCGGGCTGGTGGCGCAGTCGGCGACCCCGTACGCGACGGCCGACTACTTCGCCGACGCCCGGTTCCGTCACAAGGACGACATCGACGAGGCCGTCCAGGAGGAGGGCCTGGTCGCGATCCTCGGCGTTCCGCTGCGGCTGGGGCAGCGGGTGATCGGCGTGTTGATGGCGGCCGACCGCAGCGCCCGGCCCTTTCACCAGGAGGAGGTGTCGCTGCTGGCGAGCCTGGCGGCGCATGCGGCGGTCGCCATCGACAACGCCCGGCTGCTCCAGGAGACGCGCAACGCGCTGGAGGAGCTGTCCACGGCCCACCGCACCGCCCGGGCGCACGCCGAGGCGGTCGAGCGGGCCGCGCTCGCGCACGACCGGATGACCTCGGTGGTGCTGCGGGGCGGCGGCATCGAGGACGTGGCGGCCGTCGTGACCGACGTGCTCGGCGGCTCGCTGGCCGTGCTCGACGACCTGGGTCGGCCGATCGCCGGGCCGCTCGACGGCGCGGTGGGCGAGCTGGACGCGGGCGTGTTCGAGGCCGCGCAGGCGTCGCGGGCGCTGGGCCGTACGGTGCGCAAGGGTGACCTGCGGATCGCGTCGGTGGACGTCGGCGGGGAGCCGCTGTGCACGCTGGTGCTGCGCAGTGACGACGCCGACGAGCGGATCCTGGAGCGGGCGGCGCTGGTGTGCGCGCTGCTGCTGCTGTTCCGCCGGAGCGTGGCCGAGGCGGAGGGGCGGGTGCGGGGCGAGCTCCTCGACGACCTGATCTCCCGCCCGGAGACGCCCGGCCTGGCGGACCGCGCGCGGCGGCTGGGCGTCGATCTGAGCGCGCCGCACGTGGTGGTGGTCGCGCGGCACGACGGGCAGCGGGAGCGGGCCGCGTTCTGGGCGTCGTCGCAGGCCGCGGTGCGGCACGGGCTGGCCGCGGGCCGGGCCGGCGAGGTCGTGCTGCTAGCGCCTCTTTACCCCGTGGCTCAACCAGCTCGATATGGAAAGCCTCGGCAAACAGCGTACTTCAGACGGCCAACCCGTTTCCTGCACCACCGGCGGCATCGTCTTCGGCGATGAAGGCGCGCCCTGGACGTCTTCCCCGAGGAGCCGATCCCGGCCGGGTCGCGGCTGCTGACC
>NZ_JBFAIA010000227.1:0-11141 GCF_040654455.1 Nonomuraea sp. NPDC050691 | reverse complement strand
ACCTCGCGGACCACGACCACGTCGCAGGGCGCGTGCCCGGCCACGCCGTACGCCACCGACCCCACGAGCATGCCGCGCACGCCGCCGAGGCCGTGCCCGCCGATGACCAGCAGCTCCGCGCCGGCCGCCGCCTTCACCAGGGCGGCCCGGGGGTCGCCGGGCAGCAGCGCGGTCTCGACGGCGACCCCGGGCTGCTCGCGCCGCACCCGTTCCTCGGCCGCGGCCAGCACGGTCTTGCCGCCCTCGCGCATCCAGCGGGCCACCTCGGCGTACCGGCCGGCCGCGGGTTCGCACGCCCAGGACGGCAGGACGTGCACGAGCTTCAGCGGCGCCGCGCGCAGGGCCGCCTCGGCGGCCGCCCATCCGGCGGCCTCCAGCCCGGCCCGCGACCCGTCCACACCAGTGACGATCATCGCTGTCCTCCCCCGTCCGCGGCTCCCGGTGCCATCACCCCCGGCACCGGCCGCGCTGTTCTCTCCCCACCCGGGTCCTTCCCATCAGCGCCGGGAAGCACCCGCGGCCGGCGACCTCGCATGACACGCGGCGTTCGGGACCTTCGGCCCTTCCTGAAGGCCGGAGCGGCCGGTTAGCGTCGGAGCCATGATTCGCGTGTTCCTCGTCGATGATCACGAGGTGGTGCGGCGGGGCGTGGCGGCGCTGCTGGAGTCCGAGGACGACATCGAGGTGATCGGCGAGGCCGGGACCGCCGAGTCGGCGATCGCCCGCATCCCGGCGCTCCGGCCCGACGTGGCGGTCCTGGACGTGCGCCTGCCCGACGGCAGCGGGGTGGAGGTGTGCCGGGAGGCCCGCTCGCGGCTGCCGGGGCTGGCGTGCCTCATGCTCACCTCGTACGCGGACGACGACGCGCTGTTCGACGCGGTCATGGCCGGGGCGTCCGGCTACGTGCTCAAGCAGATCCACGGCTCCGACCTGGTCGGCGCGGTGCGCACGGTGGCCTCGGGGCAGTCGCTGCTCGACCCTCAGACCACGGCGGCGATCCTCCAGCGGCTGCGCGACCAGGCCACCCGCCAGGACCCGCTGGCCGCCCTGTCGGACCAGGAGCGCCACATCCTCGACCTCATCGGCGAGGGCCTGACGAACCGGCAGATCGGCGAGCGGCTGTTCCTCGCCGAGAAGACCGTCAAGAACTACGTGTCGAACCTGCTGGCCAAGCTCAGCATGCAGCGCCGCACCCAGGCCGCCGCGCTGGCCGCCCGCCTGCGCGCCGGCAGGCGCGACTGACAGCCGTACCGCCCGGCGCCGCGCCCGGCCAGCCCGGCCAGCCCTGCCCGCCCGGCCGCGACGAGGACGCCGCCGGGCCGGAGGTCACACGGGGACGTCCCAGCGCAGCCGGGTGCCCCCGTCGTCCGGCGAGCCGGCCTCGAAGCCGCCGCCGAGCCCGGCGGCGCGCTCCTCCATGTTGCGCAGGCCGCTGCGCCGCCCGCCCCCGGCGAGCCCCACCCCGTCGTCCCGCACGGTGAGCGTGAGACGGTCGCCCGTGACCTCCACCGACACGTCCGTCCGCGACGCCTTGGCGTGACGCACCACGTTCGACAGCGCCTCGCGCAGCACGGCCAGCAGGTGCTCGGCGACCTCCTCGGGAACGCGGTGGTCGAGCTGGCCCTCCATGCGCAGGCCCGGCATGAACCCGAGGTGGCCGCGCGCCGACTCCACCAGCTCGACGACGCGGGCGCGCAGGCTCGGCGCGGCCACGTCGGGCACGTTCTGCAGGGCGAAGATGGTGGAGCGGATCTGCCGGATCGTCTCGTCCAGCTCGTCGATGGCGTGCTGGAGCCTGCCGGACGCCTCGGGGCGCTCCACGAGGCGCACGGTGCTCATGAGCGTCATGGCGATGGCGAACAGCCGCTGGATGACCACGTCGTGCAGGTCCTTGGCGATGCGGTCGCGATCCTCCAGCAGCGTGAGACGCTCGGCGTCGCGGCGCGCCTCGGCCAGCTCCAGCGCGATCGCCGCCTGGCCGCTGAACGCCTCCAGCATGCGCAGCTCCGAGCCGCTGAACGGCAGCCGCCCGGACCGCTTGGCCAGGGCCAGCACCCCTCGTACGGTGTGCCCCGCGCCGAGCGGCATCAGCAGCTCGGGACCGTACCCGAGCCCGCGCAGCGGCGACTCGGAGTCGAGCAGGTCACCCGCGGTGATCGCCCGGCCGCTGGTGAACACCTCGCCGGCGGCGGACCCGGTCAGCCCGTAGGCCAGGCCGGCCGCGCCGGGCGCCAGGTCGCCCTCGACCACCTCGGCCCGCAGGACGCCGCCGTCCTCCCCGGGCAGGAGGATCTGCACCAGGTCTGCGCCGGTCATGTGGCGGGCCCGGGCGGCCATCAGGGCGAGCACCTCGCGCGGGTCGGCCCCGGACAGCAGGCGCGTGGTGACGTCGGACGACGCCTCCAGCCAGGTCTCGCGCCGGCGCGTCTCCTCGTACAGGCGGGCGTTCTCGATGGCGACGCCGGCGGCGGTGGCCAGCGCGACGACGATGGCCTCGTCCTCCTCGTCGAACTCGCCCCCGCCGCGCTTCTCGGTCAGGTAGAGGTTGCCGAACACCTCGTCGCGGACGCGTACGGGCACGCCGAGGAACGTCCCCATCGGCGGATGACCCGGCGGGAACCCGTACGACTCGGGATGGTCGGAGATGCGGCCGAGCCGCAGCGGCCTCGCGTCCTTGATGAGCAGCCCGAGCAGGCCGAGGCCGTGGGGCCAGTGCTCGATCCGGGCGATCTCCTCCTCCGTCAGGCCGACGGGGATGAACTGGAGCAGCGTGCTCTCCTGGCCGACCACCCCGAGGGCACCGTAGCTGGCGTCGACCAGGTTGGTGGCCGTCTCGACGATGCGCCGCAGCACGGTCTCCAGGTCGAGGTCACTGCCGACGGAGACGACGGCCTCCAGCAGGGCGTGAACGCGGTCGCGGGTGGCCAGGACCGCGTCGAGACGAACCTGGAGCTCCGCCAGCAGCTCGTCCAGGCGCATGTTCGGCATCAACGGGCGGTGCTCCCCTTGCGTCATACGACCAGTTTCGCACCCCTGCCCGCCGAGGCCCCGCCCTCACTGGAGCAGCTCGGGCAGCGACCTGCGGACGCTCTCCTTGTCGTCGGACGTGATGCCCCAGGTGGTACGTCTCCAGCGCCTGGGTGTGGAAGGCCTCGTGCCGCCAGGCGTAGTCGCGCTGCGGGAAGCCGGGGTCCGTGGGCGGCGCGGTGCGCGGGTAGCCCTCGGCGGGCACGCCGTCCCGGCGGGAGCTGCCCGGCGGCCGGGCCCAGCGGATGAGCTCCAGGGTGAGCACCCGGTCCTGGGACTGGGCGCCCTGCGCGGCCTGGGTGAGGGCGGCGAGCATCGCGACCGCGACCGGCGAGCGGACCGGCGTCAGCCGGGCCCCTTCGTCCCTGGCCTCGCGTACCAGGCCGTCCATGAGCCGCTCGGGCACCGGCAGGTCGGTGAACCCGGCCCGGTGGGTGCGCCGCCGCTCGATCTGCCGGCCCATCGCGCGCACCCGCTCGTCGGCCTCGGCGGCCTCGCCCAGCGTGATCGTGGCGACGAGCGACGGGCGGTCCGGATCCGGCAGCACGCGTACGACGGGCTCGACGCCCTCGCAGCGCAATGCCGTACGGATCGTGAACAGGGCGGCGCCGCAGCTGATGAGCAGCTCGCGGTCGGAGGGGTCGCCCAGGCGCAGCTTGCGGTCCACGTCGGCGCGCAGGCTGATCTCCTCGCCGGAGATCGCGAAGCTCCACGGCTGGGTGTTGTGCACGGACGGCGCCCAGCGCGCCGCTTCGAGTGCTCCCTGGATGACACGATCCCTGTGCTCTGCCGTACGGCTGATCATGGCGATACCTCCCACCGGTGATGTGACCAGACCATCACGGACGCGAAGCCGCGGGCAGGGGCGAAGGTCCCGACGGCAGCCCGCGGACCTCGGTCGTCCGGGTCGGCGTCGCCGCTGCCGAGGTCAGGTCGCGGGCCGGCCGGTGATCAGGGCCAGGGCGCCGGCCAGGTCGTGGCTGCTGGGGGCCCGTTCGGGGTCGATCAGGTGCTGGGCCATGACGCCGGTCAGCAGCGCCTGGTAGAAGCCGCCCACCGCCCAGGCGTCGGGGTGGCCGGGGTCGAGGCCGGCGAGCACCTGGGCCAGGCCGAGGCGGGCGTGCTCCAGGCCGGCGGCCAGGTAGGCGCGGGCCTGCTCGGCGTGCTGGACCTGTCCGATGACGTCGAAGGTGGCCGCCCACAGCGGCCGGTGGGCCTCGAAGGAGGTGATGATCTGGCCCCAGGCCGCCTCGAAACGCCGCAGCGGGCCGGCGTCCGGATCGGCGGGTACGGCGGCCAGCGCCTGGGCCAGCTGCTCGCCCCATTCCTGTGAGGCCAGCGACAGCGCCTCGTTGAGCAGTGCCTCCTTGGAGCCGAAGTGGTAGCCGATGGCCGCCATGCTGACCCCGCCGGCGGCGGCGGTGATGTCGCGGATGCTGGTGCGCGCGTAGCCCTTCTCGTACAGGCAGCGCTTGGCCCCGGCGATCAGATCTTCGCGGTTACCCATGAGCCGCACCCTACCCCAATAATCAGACGAATGCCTTAGGCGATCGACTTAGGCGATCGTCTTGCGCGATCGCCCAAGTCGCTTGTACGGTTCTCGGCATCCGGAGAGATCACTGATGCGAGGAGACGAAACGGATGACCGGCATGGGCAAGCTCACGACGGGACTGACGGCACTGGGCATGGCGGGAGCGATCATGAACACCTCGGCGGCGGCCGCGGACAGCGAGGCACTGGTGCGCACTGACCGAGGGCCGGTGCGGGGCGTGGTCACGGAGGACCACCGCTCGTTCCTGGGCATCCCGTACGCCGCCACGCCCGTGGGTGAGCTGCGCTGGCGGGCCCCGCGCCCCGCACCCGCCTGGACCCGGCCGCGCCAGGCCGCCACCCCCGGCCCGATGTGCGCGCAGACCGGTGACCACCTGGGCGCCGGCAGCACCAGCGAGGACTGCCTGTACCTGAACGTGACCACCCCCCGCGCCCGCGCAGAGCAGAAGCTGCCGGTGATGGTGTGGCTCCACGGCGGCAGCTTCAAGGACGGCGCCGGCCACCTGTACGACGCCCGCCGCCTGGCCGTCCAAGGCAACGTGATCGTGGTGACCGTCAACTACCGGCTCGGCGCCTTCGGCTTCCTGGCCCACCCGGCTCTGCACGATGCCGACGGCCTGTCCGGCAACTACGGGCTGGCCGACCAGCAGGCCGCCTTGGGATGGGTCCGGCGCAACGCGGCCGCCTTCGGCGGCGACCCGCGCAACGTCACGCTGTTCGGCGAGTCCTCCGGTGCCATCGCCGTCTGCGCCCACCTGGCCGCACCCGGATCGGCCGGGCTCTTCCACCGGGCGATCCTGAACAGCGCCCCCTGCACCGCCCCGTGGGCACCCTCCCTGGCCATGGCCAACAACCCCCGCCCCCGCTCCCAGGCCGAACGCGACGGCCAGGCCCTGGCCGGGCGCCTGAACCTCGGCGGGTCACCAACCGCCCGGCAACTGCGCGCGGTCCCGACCGGCGAGCTGCTGAAGGCCGCCTCCGATCCCGCCCAGCCCGGTTTCGGACCGGTCACCGGCGGCGCGTTCCTCCCACTGGACCCGGCCCGCGCGGTCACCACCGGCCGCTTCCACCGGGTGCCGGTGCTGTACGGCGTCAACCGTCACGAGGAGCGCATGCACGTGTGGGGGCTGGAGATGGCCAAGTACCAGGGCCCGATCCCCGCCGACCGCTACGACGACGAGGTCCGCGCCGCCTTCGGCTCCCACGCCGGCGAGGTCCTGGCCCGCTACCCTCTGTCCGCCTACGCCTCGCCCAGCCAGGCGCTGGCCACCGCGCTGACCGACTCCGAGTACGCCCGCCCCGCCCTCGACACCGGCAAGGCGCTGTCCCGGCACGTCCCCACCTACGCCTTCGAGTTCGCCGACCCCAGCGCACCGTGGTTCGCCGCCTTCCCCAAGCCGTATGACATGGGCGCCTACCACGCTGCCGACCTGCCCTACCTGTTCGATGTCGGCTACAACCAGCCCCTCACCGACCAGCAGCGCCTCCTGGCCGACCACATGATCGGCTACTGGACCCGCTTCGCCCGCACCGGCGACCCCAACGGCTCCGGCGCACCCGCCTGGCGTCCCTTCACCGCCGCGCGCCCCTCGGTCCAGTCCCTGGCCCCCGGCGAGGGCGGCATCGAGCCCGCCGGCTTCGCCCGCGACCACCACTACGACTTCTGGACCTCACTCGACGGCTGAGACGTTCCACCGCGCGGAACGTTCTCGCCACCGGCGGGGACGTAGTGGAGCAGCACCGTGCGCCCGTCGAAGGTGCGCGTCCCCACCAGGCGCAGGTTGCTCCGCTCCCCCCGCGTGGCGAGCAGCGGCCGGCCGCCGCCGAGCACGACGGGATGGACCACGACGTGGTACTCGTCGATCAGGCCCAGCCGCGCCAGCTCGCCCGCCAGCCCCGAACCGCCGAGAAGCAGCATGTCCTTGCCGGGCTGCCGCTTCAGCTCGGTGACCTCCTCGGCCAGGTCGGCGCTGACGATCCGGGTGTTCCAGCCGGCCTTGTCGAGCGTGGTCGAGAAGACGACCTTCGGCGTCGACCGCCAGATCGGGGCGAACTTCAGGTCGTGCTCGTCGTCCGAGTGCGCCTCGGCGTTCGGCCAGTAGCTCGACATGACCTCCCACACGCCGCGCCCGTACAGGAAGGTGTCCACCCGGGCGGTCAGCTCGTCGGAGTGGGCGAACATCTCCGGGCCGACGGCCGGCCAGTCGAACTCGCCGCCGGGGCCGTCGATGTGGCCGTCGAGCGAGGTGTGGACGTAGTGGATGATCTTCCGCATGGCGCCGGCTCCTTGATGTCGGTACGCTCTTCGCCCGGCGTGCCCGCCGGGCCGTCTTTCACCGCATGGTCGGAGCCGTCCACGGGTTCTGGACATCCTCCGCGAATCTTTTCCGAGATTTCTTCCCGGCCGCGTCCTTCCTGGTCAGGAGGCCGTGCGGTGGATGTCTCAGGTGGCGGGATGGCGGGTACCGTCCACGGCATGGCCGCCATAGACCTCGCGACCGTCCACGCGGTCGTGTTCGACACAGACGGCGTGGTCACCGACACGGCGCGGGTCCACGCGGCCGCGTGGAAGCACGTCTTCGACGCCTTCCTGCGCGGACGCTCGGCGCCCTTCGACGTCCGCGACGACTACCTGCGCCACGTCGACGGGCGCCCGCGCCTCGACGGGGTGCGCACGTTCCTCGCCTCGCGCGGCGTCACGCTGCCCGAGGGAAGCCCGGACGACGGCCCGGACGCCGCAACCGTCCACGGGCTGGGGCTGGCCAAGGACGCGCTGTTCGTGGCCGAGATCCGGCGTCACGGCGTGGCGGCGTTCCCCTCGGCCGTCGCCCTGCTCCACGAGCTGCGGCGGCGCGGCTGCCGCACGGCGGTGGTGTCGGCGAGCAGGCATTGCCGGGCCATGGTGGCGTCGGCCGGACTGACTCATCTGTTCGACGTGGCGGTGGACGGCGTGGACTCCGCCCGGCTCGGGCTGGCGGGCAAGCCGGACCCGTCGCTGTTCCTGGAGGCGGCCCGCCTGCTCGGGACGCCCGCCGGGCGGACGGCGGTCGTCGAGGACGCGCTGCCGGGCGTGGAGGCCGCGCGACGCGGCGGGTTCGGCCTGGTGGTGGGCGTCGACCGGTCGGGCGAGCGGGCGGAGGCGCTGCGGGCGGCGGGCGCGGACGTCGTCGTGGAGGACCTCGCGGAGCTGTCCGTGGCGGGCCGCGTTCCCCGCACCGGCACCGCGGACGGGCAGGCGCGCGAGGCCCCCATGGTCTCGCACGGGGGCTCGCACGGTGACTCGCACGGGGGCGAGCAAGGGGGCCGGCCATGACCGGCGACCTCGGACGCCGCATCACCTACTACCGCGAGCGGCGGGGGCTGACGCGCGAGGAGCTCGCCGAGCGCGCCGCGATGGCGCCCGGGTACGTGCAGTACGTCGAGGAGCACCCCGACACCATCGCCACCGGTGCGCTGACCCGGCTGGCCGGGGCGCTCGGCGTCACCTCCGGCGTGCTGCTGGGCGGCGCCGCCGACCGGCCGCCCGGCCCGGGCACCGCCCGGGCCGCGCCCACGCTGAAGAAGCTGGACCGCGACGAGTGCCTGCGCCTGATCGCGCCGGGCGGCATCGGCCGGGTCGCCTTCGACGGGCCGGACGGCCCGACCGTGCTGCCGGTGAACTACAAGCTGCACGAGGGCGCGGTCGTCTTCCGCACGGCTCAGGGCGGCCAGATGGACCGGACGCTGCGCACGGGCATGGAGGGCGTGGAGGTCAAGATCGGGTTCGAGGTGGACCAGATCGACGAGGCGCGGCGCGAAGGGTGGAGCGTGCTGGTGCAGGGCCCCGCCCACCTGGTGAAGGAGAAGGAGCTGGACGAGGTCACCGGGGCGGGGGTCACGCCCTGGGCGGGCGGCGAGCGCGAGCTGTACATCCGGATCCTCCCGCACCAGGTCACCGGCCGCCGCATCCACGGCCTCTGACCGCCCCGAACGGTCACGATCTCCTCCAGGGGGCGCGGACGACGGCGACCGGGCAGTGCGCCCGGTGGATCACGCCGTGGCAGGTGGAGCCGAGCACGGACGCGGCGAACCCGCCCAGACCGCGCGAGCCGATGGCGAGCAGGACGGCCGTCCGGGAGGCCGCCGCCAGGACGGGCACGGGATGGCCGGACACGGCCGACTCCACCACCTCGACCTCCGGGTACTTGTCCCGCCACAGCGGCAGCCGCCGCCCGACCTCGGCAGCCTCGTCGGCGAGCGCCCCGGCCGGCAGCGGCCCGTACCCGACGGCCTGGGGCGCCAGGACCACGGTGTGCCGGGCGTAGACGACACGCAGCCGCGCGCCGCGGGCGGCGGCCTGCTCCATGGCGTACTCCAGGGCGGCCTCGGCGTCGGCGGAGCCGTCGAACCCGGCCACCACCTCACCGCCGCCCGCGGCGGGCAGCTCGGGGGCGCGGACCACGACGACCGGGCCGTGCGCGTGGCCGGCCAGGGCCAGGCCGACCGAGCCGAGCACGAGTCCGGCGAACCCGCCGAGCCCCCGGCTGCCCACCACGACGGTGTCGGCCGTCTCGGACTCGGTGCGCAGGCGTTCGACGACGGCGCCGACGAGGTGGGCCGTGGTCACCTCCAGGCGGGGAGCGCGCTGCCGCACCCGCTCCTCGGCACCGGCGAGCAGCCGCTCGCTCCGCTCGGTCAGCGACCGGCCGCCGCCGCCCGCGCCGACCGGGTGCTCGCTCTTCCAGGGCTCGCGCACGTGCACGATCCGCAGCGGCAGCCCCCGGCGCACGGCGTCCTGGACCGCCCAGCCGAGCGCCGCGTACGCCCCGTGCGATCCGTCGATCCCCACGACCACGGGATTCGTCATGGCCGCCCCCTCCGGTTGCAGGAGTCCACGTCTCCAGGACACTCCGGCGCGGACGCGGCTCCCAGAGAACGAGGTCCCGTCTCGGAGGGACCATCGTCCCGCCGCGGCCGCTCATCCGGGACGGGAGAACGAGGCCGGTCGGGTTCTTTACCCGCCCCCGCTTTGCATGATCATGCGTAGGAGTGCATAATCTTTTCTCATGTCCAAGGTTCTCACCTCCCTGCCCACGGGCGAGCGCGTCGGCATCGCCTTCTCCGGCGGTCTCGACACCTCGGTGGCCGTCGCCTGGATGCGCGACAAGGGCGCAGTCCCGTGCACCTACACCGCCGACATCGGCCAGTACGACGAGCCCGACATCGCCTCGGTGCCCACCCGCGCCCTGGCGTACGGTGCCGAGATCGCTCGCCTGGTCGACTGCCGCGCGGCGCTGGTCGAGGAGGGCCTGGCCGCGCTGACCTGCGGCGCGTTCCACATCCGCTCGGCCGGGAGGGCGTACTTCAACACCACGCCGCTCGGCCGCGCCGTCACGGGCACCCTGCTGGTCCGGGCGATGCTCGAGGACGACGTGCAGATCTGGGGTGACGGCTCGACGTTCAAGGGCAACGACATCGAGCGGTTCTACCGGTACGGCCTGCTGGCCAACCCGCACCTGCGCATCTACAAGCCCTGGCTCGACGCGGACTTCGTCTCCGAGCTCGGCGGGCGCAAGGAGATGTCCGAGTGGTTGCTGGCCCACGGGCTGCCCTACCGCGACAGCACGGAGAAGGCGTACTCCACGGACGCCAACATCTGGGGCGCCACCCACGAGGCCAAGACCTTGGAACACCTCGACACCAGCATCGAGACCGTGGACCCGATCATGGGCGTGCGGTTCTGGGACCCCACGGTCGAGATCCCCGCCGAGGACGTGACCATCGGCTTCGACCAGGGCCGTCCGGTCACGATCAACGGCAAGGAGTTCGCCAGCCCGGTCGACCTGGTGATGGAGGCCAACGCCATCGGCGGGCGGCACGGCATGGGCATGTCCGACCAGATCGAGAACCGGGTGATCGAGGCCAAGAGCCGCGGCATCTACGAGGCCCCGGGCATGGCCCTGCTGCACGCGGCGTACGAGCGGCTGGTCAACGCCATCCACAACGAGGACACCATCGCCACCTACCACAACGAGGGGCGGCGGCTCGGCCGGCTGATGTATGAGGGCCGCTGGCTCGACCCGCAGGCACTCATGCTGCGCGAGTCGCTGCAGCGCTGGGTCGGCACGGCCGTCATCGGCGAGGTGACGCTGCGGCTGCGGCGCGGTGAGGACTACTCGATCCTGGACACCTCCGGCCCGAACTTCAGCTACCACCCGGACAAGCTGTCGATGGAGCGCACCGAGGACTCCGCGTTCGGCCCGGTGGACCGGATCGGCCAGCTCACCATGCGCAACCTCGACATCGCCGACTCGCGCGCCAAGCTGGAGCAGTACGCCAGCCTGGGCATGGTCGGCACCCACCACCCCGCGCTCATCGGCGCCGCCCAGGCGGCCTCGACCGGGCTGATCGGCTCGATGCCGCAGGGCGGCGCCGAGGCCATCGCCTCGCGCGGCGAGGTCTCCGAGGAGGAGGAGATGCTCGACCGCGCCGCCATGGAGCTGGGCAACGACTGACCCGCCCGGCTGATCGGCCCGACTGACCGGCTCACCGCCACGGCCGCGCCGCGCCATCCCACGGGGCG
>NZ_JBFAIA010000226.1:0-11202 GCF_040654455.1 Nonomuraea sp. NPDC050691 | reverse complement strand
CCCCGCCCCCGGCGGCCGGCGGCGGGGGGGGGTGCTGCGGGGGCGGCAGCTGCACCGCCCCCGCCCCCGCGCCCGCCCCCCCGCCGGGGCGCCGCGCACGGTCCGGCGGGAGGAGGGCTCCCGCGGGGCCGTACCCGCCGCCGCCTCCCGACTCGCAGCGCAATACGTCGCCCGCCACGACCGGCAGGGCGTTGACCTTGAGCATGTGCCGCTCACCCTCCCTGCCCGGGTTGAGCGTGACGCGCGGCGGCGCGCCCGGCTCGCCGCCCGCCAGGCCCCACGCCGGGGTGACCGACCGCTCGAACCACAGCGACAGCGAGGTGTCGGCGCAGAACTCGTACTCGCGGACCACACCGTCACCGCCCCGCCACCGGCCCGCGCCACCGCTGCCGGGCCGCACCTCGTACCGGGTGACCCGGACGGGGAACAGCGTCTCCAGCACCTCGATCGGCATGTCGCGCAGCGAGCCGTTCACGTTGTTGATCAGGCAGGTCTCGCCGTCGCCGCCCTCCCAGGCGCCCCAGCCGCCGACCGTTGCCTCCTGCGAGACGTACAGCTTGCCGGTGCGCGGGTCGGTGCCCGTGAGCTGGACGATCATGGAGTCGCCGTACGAGGCCGCGGCGGCCCGCTCCGGCATCACCGGCGCCAGCGCCCTGACCACGAGGTCGATGAGCAGCCCGAGGTGCGAGTAGTAGTACTGGCAGGCGGCGGGGGTGCGGGCGGCCAGCATGGAGCCGGGCCGGGTCTCCACCGACAGCGGCCGGAACGAGCCGCCGTTGAGCGGCACGTCGCCCGACACGAGCAGCTTGTAGCCCACCCGCACCGCGGCCACCGCCTGGGCCGCGCCGCAGTTGACCGGGCCGGTCGCCTGGTCGGCGCAGTCGGTCAGGTCCACGCGCATCGACTCGCCCGACACCGTGACCGTGACGTTCACCGGGAGGGGCGTCGCGAGGTCGATGCCGTCGTTGTCGAGGTACCCGCCGGCCCGGTACACGCCGTCGGGGATGGCGGCGATCGCGGCCCGCTCCATGCGCTCGGTCTGGGCGAAGATCTCGTCGCGGGCGGCCATGACCGTGCCGAGGCCCCACCGGGTGACGATCTCGGTCAGCCGCCGCTGCCCCATGAGGACACAGCTCACCTGGGCGCGCAGGTCGCCGAGCGTGGCGTGCGGGAAGCGGACGTTGGCCCCGATCACCTCGTGCAGGTCCACGCGGGGCCGCCCGCCCTCGTACACCTTGACCGGGCCCAGCCGCAGCCCCTCCTGGAAGATGGAGGTGGAGTCCATGGAGCCGCCGGGGTCCTTCGAGCCGACGTCCAGCCAGTGCGCCCGCGACGCCGCGAACCCGGCCAGCTCGCCCCCCACGAAGATCGGCCCGTACACGGTGACGTCGTTGAGGTGCGTGCCGCCGATGTAGGAGTCGTTCAGCGCCCACACGTCGCCCTCGCGCCAGACCTCGGGCCCGTGGCGGCGCTCGGTCTCGCGGGTGCACACCTCCAGATTGCCCAGGAAGATCGGCAGGCCGGACGACTGGCCGAGCACGTCGTGGTCGCGGTCGAGCAGCGCGACCGCGCAGTCCTTGGCCTCGTAGATGACGGGCGTGTAGGAGCTGCGGATGAGCGTGGTGTTCATGTCCTCCGCCGCTTGGACGAGCGCGCAGCGGATGATCTCCGTGGTCACGGGGTCGATCACTGGTCCACCTTCACGATGAGGAAGCCGTTGCCGTCGACCGTGGCCAGGCACCCGGGCGGGACGACCGTCGTCGCGGTCTCCTCCACCACGATGGCCGGCCCGGCCAGCTCTCCGTCGAGGTGCGCGCGGCGCAGCACCGGCGTGCGGTGCACGGCGCCGTCGAACACCACATCCCGTACGGCCGGCGCCGCCTCCCCGGTGACGTCCGGGGCGCCGGCCGCGGCGCGGGGGAAGGACCCGAGCCCGGTGCTGCGCAGCATGACGAACTCCACCGGGGCCTCGGGTGTGGCGTGGCCGTAGCGGCTGGTGTGGGCCTCGGCGAAGCGGGCCGCGATCTCCGTGAGGAAGCCGGGCCCGGCCGGTTCGCCGGCCTCGCGCAGCGGGATCGTCAGCGTGTAGTCCTGGCCCTCGTAGCGCATGTCCACGGCGTGCTCCACCAGGCGCCGCTCCGCGGGCACGCCCTGCTCGGCCAGCGCCTCCAGGGCCTGGGCCTCCAGGGCGGCGAGGCGGCCGGCCAGATCGGTCCCGTCGAGGACGTCCTGCGGCCGGAAGTACGGGTGCGTCAGGTCGCGCCGCACCTCGGCCTCCAGCATGCCCCACGCGGAGAACGCGCCGGGGAAGCGCGGGATGACGACCTCCGAGATGCCCAGCTCGCGGGCGATGAAGACGGCGTGCATGGCGCCCGCCCCGCCGAAGGCGACGAGCGAGAACTCGCGCGGCTCCACCCCGTGCTCCACCGTGAGGGTGCGGATGGCCTGGGCCATCTTGGCGTTGGCCACGGCGCAGACGCCCTCGGCCAGCTCCAGCGGGTCGAGGGCCAGCTCGTCGGCGAGCGTGGCGACGGCGGCGCCGGCCGCCTCCACGTCGAGGTCCATGAGGCCGCCGGCGAACCACTCGGGGTCCACCCGGCCCAGCACCACGTTCGCGTCGGTGACCGTGGGCCGCGTGCCGCCCCGGCCGTAGCAGGCGGGCCCGGGCACCGCGCCGGCCGACTCGGGGCCGACCCGCAGCGCGCCCGCCTCCGCGTACGCGATGGAGCCGCCGCCCGCGCCGATCGTGTGCAGGTTGACGACGGGCATCAGCACGGGATGGCCCTCGATGCGCGCCTCGGCGCTGACGTCGGGACGGCCGTCGACGACCAGCGACACGTCGAACGACGTGCCGCCCATGTCCACGCAGATCGCGTTGCGGCGGCCGAGCAGCCGGGCCGCGGCGACACCGCCCATGGTGCCGCCCACCGGCCCGGACAGCAGCGTCTGCAGCGGCCTGCGCATGGCGTGGGCGGCGTTGACCAGCCCGCCGGACGACTGCATGACGTGGACGGGCACGTTCAGCCCGCGCTCGGCGAAGCGCCGCTCGACCTCGGCCAGGTAGCGGCGGACGACGGGCCCGGTGTACGCCTCCAGGACGGCCGAGGAGGTGCGCTCGTACTCGCGCCATTCGCGGGCCACCTGGTGCGACAGCACGACGAGGACGTCGTCGCGGTGTCGCGCGCATGAGGGGCCGTCGCGGTGTCGCGCGCTTGGGGGGTCGTCGCCGAGTTCCTCCCGCAGGATCTCCCCGGCGCGGACCTCGTGGCGCGGGTCGGCGTACGAGAACAGCAGGCACACGGCGACCGCGTCGAACCCTTCCTCGCGTACCCGCCGGGCCGCTCGCCGCACGCCCTCCTCGTCCAGTGGGACGAGTTCCTCGCCGCGCCAGTCGAGCCGGCCGCCCACCTCGGTCACGTCGTCGGCGGGGACCAGCGGGACGGGCTTGCGGTAGCGCAGGTCGAACATGCGGTCACGGTTGCCGCGGGCGATCCGGTAGACGTCGCCGGCTCCCGTGCTCGCCAGCAGGAGCACCCGCGCGCCCTTGCGCTCCAGCAGGGCGTTGAGCCCCTGGGTGGTGCCGTGCACGAAGTACGAGATCCGCGAGGGGTCGTCGACGACCTGGCCGAGGGCGGCGAACACGCCCTCGGCCAGGTCGTGGGGGGTGGTGGACGCCTTCGACGCCACGACGGACCCGGTCGTCTCGTCGTAGCGGACGACGTCGGTGAAGGTGCCGCCGATGTCCATGGCGACGCGATAGCTCATGCCGTGAACGGTATGCGCTCGGTGCCGCGCCGGCATGTGTGGCGTGCACAGCCGGACGCGGCCCGCGGTGCGTCGCGCTCAACGCGTCGGGGTCTACGCCGCCCTGGCGCGCTTGCGGCGCTGGAACGGCAGGAACCGGTCGGCCAGGTGGGGGCGCGACGGGGTCAGCGTCGGCTCGACCGCGAGGATGCGGTCGAACCGGAACGCCCGGATGGCGCGGCGCATCCGGCACACCCCGACGAGATACCAGTATTCGCGGTGGACCAGGCACGTCACCGGCTCGACGTCGCGGATCGTGACGTGGCCGCCGGCGTCGCAGTAGTGCAGGCGGATCATCATGCGGCTGGTGATGGCGTCGGCGATGAGGCGGGCCCGGGAGGCGACCTCCACGGGCAGCGGGTCGGTGAGCGTCGCGAGGGTGGTGGCGATGACGTCGTCGTCGAGCTCCAGGTGCTCGAGAGCGTGTTGCAGGCCGCGCCTTGCGGTGACGGCCTGGGGGCCCGTGCCGAGGTGGGCCAGGGAGAGAGCGAGGGCGGCGATCTCGGCGGTCGTCAGCGGGCGGGTGGTGGGCTTCACGACTCTAGCCATACCCCCACGATAGAGACCGCCACCGACATTTTTCGAAAGCGTGTACGCAAGGAAGGGGACACTGACCCCGGAGACAGCCGCGCCCGGCGCCCCTCGAACGGGAGCGCCGGGCGGCGGAAAGGCGGACGTGAGTGTCGGTCAGCGGGAGAGCTGGGTGAGGTCGCGCGAGGCGCCGGTCGAGGCGGACGTGGTCATCGCCGCGTACGCCTGGAGCGCCGCGCTGACCGGCCGCTCGCGGTCGCGCGGGCGGTAGCCGCCGAGGTCGGCCAGCAGCCGCTCGCGTCGCGCCGCCAGCTCCGCCTCCGGCACCCGCAGCTCCATGGAACGCGCCGGGATGTCGATGTCGATGATGTCGCCGTCCTCGACGAGCGCGATCGCGCCGCCCTCGGCGGCCTCCGGGGAGGCGTGGCCGATCGACAGGCCGGACGTGCCGCCGGAGAAGCGCCCGTCGGTCACGAGCGCGCACGCCTTGCCCAGCCCCCTGCCCTTGAGGAACGAGGTCGGGTAGAGCATCTCCTGCATGCCGGGGCCGCCCTTGGGGCCCTCGTAGCGGATGACCACCACGTCGCCCTCGCGCACCCGCCCGCCGAGGATGCCCTCGACGGCCTGCTCCTGCGACTCGAACACGACGGCCGGCCCGCTGAAGCGCCAGATCGACTCGTCGACCCCGGCCGTCTTGACCACGGCGCCGTCGCGGGCGATGTTGCCGTAGAGCACGGCCAGGCCGCCGTCGGCGGTGTAGGCGTGCTCGCGGTCGCGCACGCAGCCCTCGGCGCGGTCGACGTCGAGGGAGTCCCAGCGGTTGTCCTGGGAGTACGGCTTGACCGTGCGGACGTTGCCCGGCGCGGCGTGCCACAGCTCGACGGCCTCGGGCAGCACCGAGGGCGAGCACGGGTCCCACCGGCCCAGCACCTCGCCGAGGGTGAGCCCGTTGACCGTGGGCACGTCGCGGTGGAGCAGCCCGGCGCGGTCGAGCTCGCCCAGGATGGCCGGGATGCCGCCGGCGCGGTGGACGTCCTCGATGTGGTACTTGTTCGTCGCGGGCGCCACCTTGCACAGGCACGGCACGCGCAGCGAGATCTCGTTGATCTCCTTGAGGCCGAAGTCGACGCCCGCCTCGCGGGCCGCGGCCAGGATGTGCAGGATCGTGTTGGTCGAGCCGCCCATGGCCACGTCGAGCGTCATCGCGTTCTCGAACGCGTCGCGCGTGGCGATCGAGCGCGGCAGCACCGACTCGTCGTCGTCCTCGTAGTAGCGCCGGGTGATCTCGACGAGCTGCCGGCCGGCGTCCTGGAACAGCTTCTTGCGCGCCTTGTGGGTGGCCAGGATCGTGCCGTTGCCGGGCAGCGCCAGGCCCATGGCCTCGGCCAGGCAGTTCATCGAGTTGGCGGTGAACATGCCGGAGCACGACCCGCAGGTCGGGCAGGCCTGCTCCTCCATCTCCAGCAGCTCGGCGTCGGTGACCGAGTCGTCGGCCGCGGCGACCATGGGGTCGACCAGGTCGAGCTTGCGGCCGGGCGTCTTGCCGGCCTCCATGGGGCCGCCCGAGACGAAGACCGTCGGGATGTTGAGCCGGAACGCGGCCAGCAGCATGCCGGGGGTGATCTTGTCGCAGTTGGAGACGCAGATGAGCGCGTCGGCGCAGTGGGCGTTGACCATGTACTCGACCGCGTCGGCGATCAGCTCGCGCGAGGGCAGGGAGTAGAGCATGCCGCCGTGGCCCATGGCGATGCCGTCGTCGACGGCGATCGTGTTGAACTCGCGCGGGATCGCCCCGGCCTCGCGGATCGCGGCCGAGACCACGTCGCCGACCTCGCGCAGGTGAACGTGACCGGGCACGAACTGCGTGAAGCTGTTGGCCACGGCGATGATGGGCTTGCCGAAGTCGCCCCCCGCTACACCGGTGGCGCGGAGCAGGGCCCGCGCGCCGACCATGTTCCTGCCGTGGGTGACCGTTCGTGACCTGAGGGCGGGCATTGTGCTTCTCCCATCGCTTTCCAGTCATCACATCGTACGGCCATCGCCCGGCTGCTGAGACGGCGCGTCCACGCCTCGGACATTTCTCTCCCGCCTCCTGGGACGCGGCTCCGGGGACCCCCAAATCAGTCCAAAGCGGGCGTAAGCTAGCCTTTGTACTGACCGGTCAGTTCAAAGAAGGGGAGTCGTCGTGATCGTCGCCAAGGGCCTGTCCGTGGAGGGGGTGTACGCCGGCGTCTCCCTGGAGGCCGGAGCCGGCACCCTCACCGCCGTCGCCGGTCCCACCGGCAGCGGCCGCACCAGCCTGCTCCTCACGCTGGCCGGGCGGATGAGGCCCACGGCGGGCACTCTTGCCGTGGCGGGCCACGTCAAACCCCGCGCCATCCGCAAGGTGGCCGCCCTGGCCCTCGTGGACGGCGTGACCGACCTCGACCGGTCGCTGACGGTCGGGGAGCACCTGCGTGAACGCGGGCGCGGCCCGTACCCGAAGCTGATCGAGCGGGCCGGCCTGGACGCGGGGGAGCGGACGCTCGTCCGCGAGCTCGACCGCGAGGGGCAGGTGCGCCTCGGCGTCGCCCTCGCCCTGCTCGACGACCCCAAGGTCATCGTCGCCGACAACGTGGACGCCGGCCTGCCGCCCGACCGGCAGGAGGCGCTCTGGACCCTGCTCGCCGGGCTCGGCCCCGCCGTGGTCGCCTCGTGCGTGACCCCGCCCACCCGCTACGACCACCTCGTGGAGCTGTGATGAAAGGCATGCTGCGGTCGAGACTGACCAGGATGGCGCTGGCGGCGGTCGTCGTGCTGCCCTTGCTGTACGCGGGCCTGTACCTGTGGTCGTTCTGGGACCCGCAGGGCAACCTGGACCGCGTTCCCGTCGCGCTGGTCATGGAGGACCGCCCCGCCACGACCGGCGGCAAGACGCTCGACGCCGGCCGGGACCTGGCCGAGGAACTCCGTGAGCGCCACGTCTTCAACTGGCACGAGGCGACGCCCCGGCAGGCCGCCGACGGCGTCAGGGACGGCAGCTACTACCTGTCCCTGACCGTCCCCGCCGACTTCAGCTCCCGGCTGGCCTCGCCGTCGGACGACGCCGCCACGCCCGCCCCCGCCCAGCTCGGCGTCCGCGTCGACACCGGCCGCAGCTACATCATCGGCAGCATCTCCGACGCCGTGTTCAACGAGGTACGGGCCGCCGCCGAGCGCACCGTCGTCCACGACTACTTCGACCGGGTCTTCATCTCCATCGGCGACATCCACGACAAGACCACCGAGGCCGCCGACGGCGCCGACCGGCTGCACGAGGGCACGGTCAAGGCCGGCGACGGCGTCTCCAAGCTCAACAGCGGCCTCGGCACCGCCGAGAGCGGCGCGCGTCAGCTCTCCACCGGCCTCGACACCGCCGGAAGCGCCACCACCCGCCTGCGCGACGGCTCCGCGAAGATCACCGACGGCATCACGCAGGCCCAGCGCGGCATCGGCCAGTTGCGCGGCGGCCTGGCCAAGCTGCGCAGCCAGGGCACCGCCCCGCTGCGGCAGGGCGCCCGGGAGGCGTCCGCCAAGGTCCACGCCCAGACCCGTACGGTCGACCAGCTCGCCGACAGGTACGTCCCCCTCCTCAACGAGTACGGCCCCGAGGTCGCCAGTGCCGCCGAGCGGGTCGCCGACCAGGCCGACAAGCTCCAGGACCCCGAGGCCGCCGAGCTGAGCGCCGCCGCGCGCGAGCTGGCCGCCACCGCCCGCAAGATCGCCCAGGTCGCTCCGCAGCTGGGCCCGCGCGTGAGCCAGGTCAGGAAGCAGGTCGACCAGCTCGACGCCGGCCTGGCCAAGCTCGCCGCCGGAGCCGCCAAGATCGACAGCAGCGTCGGCAAGGCAGGTCAGGGCGCCGACAAGCTGTACCAGGGCGCCACCCGGCTGCGCTCCGGCTCGGCCCAGGTCACCGGCGGCCTCACGCGACTCGGCGGCGGCCTGACCCGGCTCGGCGACGGCGCCGACCGGCTCTCCTCGGGCGTGGACCGGCTGCACGACGGCGCCGGCCAGGTCGACAAGGGCCTGTCACGGCTGGCCAAGGGCTCCAAGGACCTCGCCACCGGCCTCGGCGACGGCGCCGAGAAGATCCCCGACTACGACGCCCAGGAGCGCGACGCCCGCGCCGACATGATGAGCGACCCGGTGCGCCTGGACAAGGACGTGGACAACGAGGTGCCCAACTACGGCACCGGCTTCGCCCCGTTCTTTCTTCCCCTGGCGCTCTGGGTCGGTGCGATGATCGCGTACATGGTGCTCAAGCCCCTCAACCAGCGGCGGCTGGCCGGCACGACAGGCGCGCTGCGGATCGCGCTGTCCGGCTGGTTCCCGGCGCTCACGCTCGGCGCCGCGCAGGTCGGCGTGCTGGCGGCCGTGCTGCGGTTCGGCCTCGGCCTGGAGGCCGCGAACTGGGCCGGCGTGATCGGACTGCTCCTGCTGACCGCCGCGGCCTTCCTCGCGGTGGTGCAGGCGGTCAACGCGCTGCTCGGCCCGCCCGGCCGGGTCGTCGCGCTGGCGCTGCTCATGCTCCAGCTCACCTCCGCGGCGGGCACGTACCCGATCGAGACCTCGCCCGGCTTCTTCCAGACCATCTCGCCGTGGCTGCCGATGAGCTGGGTCGTGGCGGCGCTGCGCCGGCTGATCAGCGGCGGCGACCCGACCGTGGTCTGGCAGACGTGCGGCGTGCTCACCGCCTTCCTCCTGCTGGGACTCGCGCTCACCACGCTCGCCGTCGATCGGGGCCGCACCTGGACGGTCAAGCGGCTGCACCCGGAGCTGTCGCTGTGAGCCGGCAGGACACCCGGTCGAAGGTGTTCGCGGCGGCCGTCGAGCTGATCGCCGAGCAGGGCTACACCGCCACGACCGTCGAGGCCATCGCCGAGCGGGCCGGGGTGGCCAAGGGCACCGTCTTCTACAACTTCGGCAGCAAGGAGGCGCTGTTCGGCGCGCTGCTGGAGCACTCGATCGACCGGCTGGCCGGCGCCCTGGCCGCCGCCGACACCGGCGCGAGCGCCCTGGAGGCGCTCGACTCCGTCGTCCTCGGCCAGCTCCGCTTCTTCGAGGAGCACGGCCCGCTCGCGCGGGTGCTGCTGGCCGAGATGTGGCGGACCGCCTGGCAGCAGGCCGTGGCGCAGCTGCGCGACCAGGCGCTCGGCGTCTACGCGGGCGTGCTGCGCCGGGCCGTGCGGGACGGGGAGGTCAGGGCCGACCTCGACGTGGAGACCGCGGCCACCGCCGTGTTCGGCATGGTGCTCACGGTCTCCATCGAACGGCGGGCCCTCTACCCCGACCGGCCTGTGGAGCGCACCCACGCCACGCTGGTGGAGCTGCTGCACGGCCGGATCAGGTGAGGCCGGCTCCGGGGACGGTCAGTCCTCGCCGTAGCGGGCCGGCAGCACCTCGGCGGCGATCTCGTACAGGCGCTGGATCTCGGCGTCGGTCAGCGCCCGCTCGCGCTTGGTGATCCACTTGCGGGCGCGGCCGCCCTCGTAGACGTCCACCCCGCGGATCGTCATGATCTTCCAGGGCACCGCCGGGCCGTAGATGGCCAGGGAGGGCACGACCTGCACGTCGCGGCCGTACGCCTCGCTGATCAGCTCGCTGGCCGCCGACGCCTCCATCTTCGCCTCGGAGAGACGGGCCTTCTTGTCGAACGGGCCGTGGAAGAGCTTCTTGCCCATCTGCACGCGGACGGGCAGCCGCTTGTCCCACTTCTCCGAGTCGACCGCGTACACGCCCGTCGGCCCGACGACGAGGTGGTCGATCTGGGCCTCGGTGTTGGGGATCGCCCGCGCGTGCAGGGTGCGGTAGCCGTTGCGCTCCAGCTTGCGCAGCTGGGCCTCGGTGCGCCGCTCCGCGACGGAGGCGCGCCGCCAGGCCGGCACGGTCGAGTGCGACCGGGCCCGGTAGACCGCGTCGGCGATCGCCGCGATGACGCCCGCCGTGACGCCCAGCCGCCAGTCGCTCAGCAGGAAGCCCGCGACCAGCGCCACGGCCACCATCAGCAGCGCGCGATTGCGCAGGTTGCGGTAGCGGGGCTGCTCGATCAGGCTGCGCACGGAGACGCGCACGACGGGCACGGACGCGGGGTCCGAGCGCTCGGCGCCGGTCTGCGCGGCACCGGCCGGCTCGGCGTCGGTGTCGGTCTCGGGTCGGTCGCTCACCCAGATGGGCGACGTGCTGTGACCGTCTTCTCGCTGGTGGTCGGAGTCCACGCGATTCACCGTAGCCGGTGGCGATCGTCGATTCCTAGTGTTGCCCCGTCCATAGTTTTATGGCTCAGGTCACTGTGTCCTGCGCCGGATTTCCGGGTATCTATTACGTTCTTCGCCTGAGATCCCTAGTGTGCGTAACGTGCGAGACCTTCACGAGCTAACCGCACTCGAGCAGGCGCAGGCCGTCCGCGACCAGGTCGTCTCGCCGGTCGAGCTCACCCGCCACTACCTCGACCGGATCGAGCGCATCGACCCCCGCGTGGGCGCGTACGTGACCGTGACCGCCGAGAGAGCCCTCGAACAGGCGCGCCACCTGGAGAAGGAACTGCCGGACGGACCGCTCGCCGGCGTGCCCGTCCCGGTCAAGGACCTGAACCTGGTCAAGGACGTGCCGATCATGTTCGGCTCGGCGACGTACCGGGAGTTCGTCTCGCCCGTGGACGACACGGTCGTCGAGCGGCTGCGCGACGCCGGGACGGTCATGCTGGGCAAGACCGCCACGCCCGAGTTCGGCCTGCCGTGTTACACCGAGACGGCCGTCTCGCCGCCCGCGCGTTCGCCCTGGGACCCCGCCACGTCCGCCGGCGGGTCGAGCGGCGGCGCGGCGGCCGCGGTGGGGGCGGAGGGGCGTGGT
>NZ_JBFAIA010000225.1:0-11405 GCF_040654455.1 Nonomuraea sp. NPDC050691 | reverse complement strand
CGCGCAGGGAGCGGTGTACGAGCCGGGGAACGGTGACATCCGCCCCGCCCGTGCCCTTCCGCTGTCGCCGCCGCACGGTACCCGCCTCGCACCTTTCCCGCCCCTCAGGCGTACCGACCTGGGCATTCACCACCGAACGTCGATGGGCCCTTGATCGCGTTCTCCCACGACCGCCTCCCCGGCGACCGCAGACACCGTCTCCCCGAACGCCGCAGGCACAGCTTTCCCGAGGGCCGCAGACATCGCTTTCCCGAACGTCGCAAGCAGAGAACGGTGGCCTCGCGAGGCCCTTGTCCATGCCCCTCCTACCTGGGCTTTTCTGAAGCGATCCCCTTCCACTCGCGGCCCCTTCATCTGTGACGCACTCACACATGACGCTCTGGTCTGTGACGCCCTGGTTTGTGCGGGGCTCGGCTGCGCAGATCTCGTCTGTGACGCTCTGGCCCGACCTTCTTGAGTCCGTGACGTTCTGACCAGTAGGAGAGCTCTGGCGTGCGATGCTCTGACCCAAACGTCTTTCGTCCACGATGTTCTGAGCCGTGACGCTCTGGTGTGTGACGCTCTGACCCGAGCCTCCAACGTCCGTGATTCTTTCGCCGACGAGCCTCTCGCCCGTGACCCTTTTCAGCGCCCCCTTTTCGTCCGCGACCGTCTCATGCGAAAGCGGCGAGCTTTCGCGCCCGTGACGCGTGACGCTCGCACCGCCGTTCCTGTGGGTGTACGTCATGAATGACCTTCCCGGTCGTCTCGTCTACCGACTCCTCCTACTCGGAGTGGCTTGATTGAAAATTTCGTAATATTCGCGCCCATCCGGCGACTTTCCTGCTTTGGCCCGAGCTCGCTGGGCGAACCGCTCAACCAGAGGCGTCTCGCTTAGGTGAGCGAGCGCGCCGGGGACGGCGCCCACCCCGCCCACCGGGCGTGCCGTGCGGAGCGCATCGGCGCCTGTGTCGCAACCACCGTCAGGCCGGGCTCTCGCCCCGCCCCTCAGGCCGGGCCCGGCGGCCCCGCCGCTCAGACTCGGCCCGGCAGCCTCGCCCCTCAGACTGGGCCCGGCGGCCTCAGGGGGCGGGCTTGGACCGGGCGCCCCAGGGGCGGACTCTCGGCCCGATCCTCAGGCCGGGCCTGGCCGCCCCCCAATGCGCACCCACCGCCAACTCGCGAGGGGGCGCGATGAGGGGATGCGATGGGGTGGTGACGAAGGAGGCCAACCGAATCGAACCAGCTCTCGGCGACCGCCACCCAGCAGACCGAACATGCCCATCAACACCCACTGACCTGCGAGTTGTTCCACGCTCGCCACGCTCCCCCTACAGCCCCCGTGGCGCTGCACACCGCATTGACGCCCTGGAACCTATCCATCTTGAAGTTGCTACTTCAGTGCGCGGTCTCGGTACGGGCCTGCTCGCGGCACGGCTGAAGCACTTCGAGAGCGAGGGCCTCGTCCGTAAGGTCGTGCTGCCGCCGCCCGCCCGCACGCCCGCGTACGCCCTGACGCAGGCGGGCGCCGAGCTGGCCCCCGCGGTCCTCGCCCTCGCGCGCTGGGGCATGAAGTGGGCGATGGGCGAGCGCCGCGAGAACGAGGCGTTCCGGGCCGGCTGGGCGGTGCTCGGGCTGCGGGCCTGCTTCGACGCGGAGGCGGCGTCAGGGGTGCGGGTGGTGTACGAGTTCCGGATCGCGGACGAGGTGTTCTATGCGCGGGTCCACGACGGGACCATCGAGACCGTGCTGGGGGCGGCGCAGCAGGCGGACGCCATCAGGCATGGGGTCGCCCGGGTGTCGGGGGACACGGAGGCGGTGGGGAGACTGAAGTCGCTTTTCAGGCTGCCCCGCCCGGAGTCCAGGCACGGGCAGGCGGCGCAGGAGGCCTGACGCCGAAGACCCGGCAACCGGGAAAGCAGGGCAGAAATGGGCGGGCATGAGTGGGTGGTGCCCGCCAGTACCCTTGATGGCATGGCAGCTGGTGGTAGGGCGTCGGGCAGGCCCGCGAAGAAGAAGGGCCCGTCCAAGGGCACCGGAGGTCAGGTCCGCCGAGGCCTGGAGGGCCGGGGCGCGACCCCGCCCGCCGAGATGCGCCACTGGTACAAGGACAAGGCGCGATCCGAGCGTGTCGCCCGCGAGGAGCGGGGTGGCGGCGTGCGGCGCCCGGCCGCGGCGCGGCAGAGGCGTTCGGAGGACGCGCCCGAGTACATCGGCGGTCGCAACCCGGTGCTGGAGGCCCTGCTCGCCGGGGTGCCGGCCAGTGCCCTGTACGTGGCACAGCGCATCGAGAACGACGACCGCGTCCGCGACTCGATCAAGATCGCGGCCGAGCGGGGCATCGCGCTGCTGGAGTCCTCGCGCGACAAGCTCGACCGCCTCACCGAAGGCGCCGTGCACCAAGGGATCGTGCTCCAGATCCCGGCCTACGACTACGCGCACCCGTCCGAGCTGGTCGAGCTGGCTCAGGACGCGGCGGAGCCGCCGCTGATCGTCGCCCTCGACGGCGTGACCGACCCGCGCAACCTGGGCGCCATCGCCCGCTCGGCCACCGCGTTCGGGGCGCACGGGCTGCTCATCCCCTCACGCCGCTCGGCGGGCGTCACGGGCGGCGCCTGGAAGACGTCCGCGGGGACGCTCGCCAACCTCCGGGTCGCCCGCGCCGCCAACCTCACGGCCGCGCTGCGCGAGTACCGCGACGCCGGCCTGTTCGTGATCGGCCTGGACGGCGAGGGCCGCACCGACATCGGCGACGTCGACCTCCTGACGGAACCCCTCGTGGTCGTCGTCGGCTCGGAGGGCAAGGGCCTGTCCCGGCTGGTGCGCGAGCACTGCGACGTGGTGGCCCGCATCCCGATGCGCTCGGCGGCGGAGTCGCTGAACGCGGGGGTGGCGGCGGGAGTGGCGCTGTACGAGGCCGCTCGTCACAGGAGTCGCTAGGCTCTACACTGGTAGGCCGCGCCGACGTAGCTCAATCGGCAGAGCATCTGTCTTGTAAACAGAAGGTCAGGGGTTCGATTCCCCTCGTCGGCTCTGCATCGGAAAGGCCCCTGAACAGGCATTACGCCGTCAGGGGCCTTCTGTTTTCCGATCTTCAACCGGTGTCTTCGGTGTCTTTGGGAGCCACCGGGGCTGTTTCCCCCAGGAGAGCGCTGGACATGGCTTCGGTCGCGGCGCGGCTTACCAGTCGGACGGGGGTGGGATGCGTACCGCGACCGGCTCGTTCTGACCGTCCTGGGTGAGCCACAGTACAAGTCACAGTACAAGAGGTACCGCGCGTTGCCTGCGGGTCGGCGAACCCGGAGCCGTCGTCCCGGAGCCCCGGAGTCCCGGAGCGCCGCCCTCGGAGTCGGCCGCTACAGGTGCCTGTCGAGTAGGACGAGCCCGTTCTTGGTGAGCCGGACGTCGATGCTCCTGATTTGCTTCATGGTCAGCCCGGTCGTGCCGACGGGCATGGTCGTGGTGTCGGGCGACGCCATCCAGGTGGCCAGTTTGGTACTGCTGCCCAGAAGGTCGGTGACGTACATGGCGTACTCGAACGTCTTGGCCGGGCCCGGGTCGGCGGGCACGGCGTAACGGCAGGTCAGCTCCACTCGGGTGCCCCAGGGTTCCTGGATGACGCGCACCTCGGCGGTGACAGGGCTGGGAGTCGTCTGCACCATCGGCAGGGCGGCCTCCTGCCGCTCGGTCAGGAGCGGGGACGCCATCACCCCGGCAAGGCCCGCCGCGATGGCGACCGCGGCGGTACGTATCCGGCCCCACCGCCGGGCCCGCCGGCTGGAGTCCATCAGCTCGGGCAGCAGAGTCGCCGGCACCTCGGCAAGCGAGGGGTCGGCGTGCGGCGGGCGCAGGGCGCGATCCGCCGGGACGGCCGAGAGGATGCCGGGTATGCCGGCGAGCGAGGCGACCGCCTGCGAGCAGGGGCCGCATCCGCTCAGGTGCTCTTCGTACTCGAGTCGTTCGCGGGGTGACAGGGCCCCGATGACGTACGCCGCGTCCCATTCCGCGTACGGATCCGTTGAGGACATCAATGAGTGGTAACCCCCCTTTCCTGCAGCGCGAGTCGCAGGGCCCTGAGAGCGTAATGCAGTCTCGACTTCACCGTGCCGGCCGGCAGGTCGAGCTCGTCGGCGAGTTCGGCGACGGATTCGCCGCCATAATAGGTGCGCACGATGACGGTTCTGTGGTTCTCCGACAGTTGCGCGAGGGCGTCGGTGACCAGCCAGGCGTCGAGTGTGGCGTCTACCTGGTCGGCGCTGGATGTTTCGGGGAGCCGGTCGGTGCCGACCTCCCGGCGTACCCGCGCGCTGCGGCTGTGGTCGATCACCACGTTCCTGGCCACGGTGTACAGCCAGGCGCGCGACGCCGTCTCACCCTTGTGGAAGACCTCCGGACTCTTCCACGCTCGTAGCAGCGTTTCCTGGACGACGTCATGGGCGAACTGGTTGTCGCCAGTCAAGCGGACAACGAAGCGCCACAGCGCGGGCGCGTGCTCGTCGTACAGTGCCCGCAGGAGTGCCGCATGCGCATCGGTCATGTCCACACCCATGTGAGAAGGGGGTTACTTTCCTGGGAAAACGGGCTTTCGCTTGCTCAGGAAGGCTTGCGTGCCCTCGCGCATGTCCTCACTGGTGAACGTGCGGCGGAAGGCGCGCGCCTCGATGTCGAGCGCGGCGCCGATCTCCCGGCCGCGCGAGTCGTTGACGGCCTCCTTGCACAACGCCACGGCGATCGGTGAGTTCGCTGAGATCAGCGCCAACGACTCGTACGCCGCCTCCAGCATCTCCTCCCTGGTCACGAACACCCGGTTGACCAGGCCGATCCGCAGGGCCTCCCCGGCATCGACGTTGCGGCCCGTGTAGATCATCTCCCTGGCCCGGCCGGGGGCGACGTGACGTTGCAGCCGCACGCATCCGCCGAAGGCGGGGATCAGCCCGAGCCGTACCTCCGGCTGGCCGAATACGGCGTCCGCCGTCGCGTAGATGTAGTCGCAGGCCATGGCCAGCTCGCACCCGCCCCCGAGCGCGTACCCGTTCACGCAGGCGATCACCGGGAACGGCGCCGCCTCGATCAGCCGGGTGACCTCCTGGCCCAGCCTGCCGAACTCCTCGCCCTCCTCCGGCGTCATCGCCGCCATCTCCCGGATGTCGGCACCGGCGACGAAGGCGCGTTCTCCCGAACCGGTGAGGATCATCCCGCGGAAGCCGGTCAGACCGGTGAGGAAGCGTTGCAGCTCGGTGAGGGTCTGCCGGGACAGGGCGTTGAGCACGCCGGGCCTGTCAATGGCGAGCGTCGCGATCCCATCATTTTCGTCGACCGTCAGTGTTCGGAAAGCCATGGATCGTCCTCCAGAGATCACGCGCAGTCAGGTCAGGAATCCCAGATCGCTCCGTACGCGGGGACACCCCGCATCTCAAGTTGTTCGACGAGGTGCCATGTGGTCTTCTTGTTGGAGATGCAGATGATCGCCTCGGCGTCGAACTCCACATACGCCCGGTAGGCCAGGGCCAGAAGGTCGGGCTTGCCTTTGGCGTCGGTGTCCCAGACGACCGCGTCCGGCTGCACGGCGAGGATCTCCTCCACCAGTTCGTCGCCGTATGTCGTGCGGGGGCGCCGTGTCGACCAGACCAGCCGCGACGGCGTGTCGCGGGACAGCAGGTGCGGCAGGCACGGGCCGATGCCGCTGCCCGTGGCCACCCAGACGACGCGCGCGAACAGCTTGTCGATGTTGCCGACGCCGGCCGTCGGTATGCCCTTGACCCACAGGTGAGAGGGACCGTCGTCGATCAGCGACCCCGTCCAGTCGCCGGCCCGCGAGACGGTGAGCCGGAAGCCGTTCCGGCCGGGGGTGGGCACATTGGCGAAGGAGTGCCACTCAAGCAGCGGGTTACGGCTCACGGTGGTCGACGAGCCCGCGAACGGGGTGACGCCGTAGTCGAACCCGAGCAGGGCCACGTGCGACGACGGCCTGGAGATCCGGACAGGCACGCGCCGCAGGCGCAACCACGGCAGCGCGACGCTGAGGGTGACGGCCGTGAGCGCCCAGAACGTCGCCTGGTGGGCCGCGGTCAGCAGCGCATGCGCCCAGAACAGGGCGAGCACCGTCCAGCCGCCGAACCGGTGCACGACCTCGAACACGTTGTGGAACCGTGCCCGCAGCGGGGGCAGCGCGAAGACCACCATAGCGACCAGCAGCACCAGGATCGCGTACGCGAGCGTGAGCAGCCCCGCGGAGACCCCGGCGGGGCGCATGGTCATCACCCCGGTGAGGACGGCGAACCACAGGGTGGCCGCGACCGCCCCGCCGACGTGTAGTCCACCGAAATGGTAGACCTTGCCCAGAATGCGCCGGATCGCCAGCGGCCAGCGGACAGGGGCATCGGTGGCCACGCGAAAGAGCAGGTTGATGACGTACTGCTGGCGGATCAGCACGGCCAGGGTGACATTGGCGACCACCAGGAGGGACAGGGTGCTCGGGTCGGCCCACCAGCCGGCGGTGATCGCGTGGACGAGGAACCCTGTGTTGACGGCCAGCACGACGGCGGCGAGCCGGTTGTAGTGCATGCAGCGTCGGCCACTGCTGAGGATCCTGATCGCCGAGCGCGGCGGAGGCAGTTCGAGCGCATCCGACAAGGAGCGCGCGACTGTCATGCGACCACGTCGATCAGCGGGTCGATCAGGTCGGGGAGGGCGTTCTTGTCGACCTTGCCGCGGTCGGTCATCGGCAGCTCGTCCACGGCCACGACGCGGGAGGGCACGCAATAGTACGGCAGCGACTGCTCGACGGACTTTCTCGCCGACTCGACGTCCACGCTCGCCGGGCTGACGAAGCCGATCAGCTCGCCCTCGCGCAGGACCGTGGTGGCGCGGGCGCAGTCCGCGGTGAGCTCCAGTGCGCCGGTGACCGCGTCCAGCTCGACCCGGAAGCCTCTGACTTTCACCTGGTCGTCGGTGCGGCCGTGGTGTTCCAGCTCACCGTCCGGTGTCCAGCGGCCCAGGTCGCGAGTGCGGAACATCATGTGGCCGCCGCCACGGAAGGGATCGGGCCGGTACCTCTGCATGGTCACGACGTCGTTTCCCAGGTAGCCCGCGGTCACGCAAGCGCCGCCCGCCCACATCTCCCCGATCTCGCCGATCGGGCATGGCCTGCCGTTCGGGTCGAGGATGTAGACCGTGGTGTTGGGCAGCGGTCTGCCGATGGTCAGGACGCCGCGCTGCGGATCGTAGCGCTGCATCGTGTTCACGATGGTGACCTCGGTGGGTCCGCACGCGTTGTGGAAGGCGCTGAAGCGAGACCAGGTGTCCGCCAGCTGCTGGGGGCAGCGCTCGCCCGCGACCGCGACCACCTTGACGTTGCGGCACCGAGAGGCGTCGAGGGAGCCCAGAATTCCCGGGGTGGCGATGACCACGTCGACGTCGCGCACGGTCTCCTCGATGTCGTCGCCGCGGATGACGAGCGTGGCGCCGTGCGACAGGGCTCCAAGGATCTCCCAAACCGCCATGTCGAAGGCGATGTTGAGGATCTGGGCCACCCTGGTGCCAGGGCCGATTCCCAGGGAGCCCGGCTCGTTCAGCAGGATGTTGCACAGATTGGCGTGGGTCACGTTGACACCGTTGGGATGGCCGGTCGTCCCCGAGGTGAAGATGACCACCGCCACGTCGCCCGACTCGCCCGGGACTCGCGAGGACCACTCGCCCGCGCGCGGGACCTCGTCCACGGCGATGATCTCGTCCACGGCGATGACCTCGTGACGATCGCCGGCGGGGATCCTCGGCGCCGAATCAGAGGAGGTCAGGATCACCTTGACGGAGGCCGTGTCGACAATGTGGCGCAGGTGGACGGCCGGGGTGATCCGGACATCCTGCGGCACGTAGGCCGCACCGACCTTCAAGATCGCGAGGATGCCCACGACCATCGGGATTGACCGTGTCATGAACAGGCCGACGCGGTCGCCGGGACGCACGCCACGGTGGGCGAGCAACGCGGCGAGGCGGTCGGCGTGGCGGTCGAGTTCCAGGTAGGTCATGCTCTCGCCGAGATGAGTGACGGCGGTCGCGGTCGGCGTGGCCTTGGCGTGGGCCTCGAAGGCATGGTGAATGCGGTCGAACGCCGGGGCGCCCTCCGGGCCGGCGCCGAAACTCTGGAACAGGATCCGATCCGCAGAAGGAAGATCGACAAGAGCAGAGCGATTCAGACGCAGTGTCACTGGAAGTCTCCCGCTGAGTCGACGTGAGCTTGCTGTCCGCGCTTGGCTGATCTTCGAAACGATGTAGCCGCCGAACCGGTTCAACGATGGGGTGAACTTTTCGCCATCGGTTCGCCCTGACTGCGACGTGGTCTCGGTAACCGCCCCCGGCGCCTGCCGGGTGTCACACCGCTAGCACGCGGGCCTCGCCGACCAGGACGTCCTGGTCGGCGGTGCCGCCGGAGACGCCGACGGTCCCGACGTACGGGATGGAGCCGTCCTCGTCGATTGATCTCGTCCTAGCGGCACGATGCTGCCTTCGACCTGACGCGCGCTGCGGAGGGAGTGGCGGAGGCGGTGTCGGTCGGTGTGGTGGTCGGTCCCACTGACGCGATCGGCAATTTGACGAGTAACAAGGCCCTACAGCGAAGCGCACATGTTCGCGCGAACCTGTGCAAGGTGGTGCCGAATGGTCGCGGGTTCAGTGACGCGGGCGCCACTTCGGCCAGGATCGCGCACGGGCGTACGACCACCGGCACCCTCGTGGGTGCGCCCGTGCGGGGTCCGCTCCTGGTCGGTCAGGGGCGTACGTAGCGCCGGAACATGATTCCTGAGGCGAAGGAACGGTGCTCGGCCAGGCGTAGCCGCAGTTCTTCTCTCACGGGCAGGTACGGCTTGCCGCCCCCGACGATCACGGGGGATGCGTACACCCAGAACTCGTCGATCAGGTCCAGCAGGGAGGCGGCCAGCTCGGGGCCGCCGAGCTGGAGGGTGCCGTCGATCTCCTGCTTGAGGCGCGTCACCACGGACACGGCGTCCTTGCGACGGACGATCGTGAGCCCTTCGGGGACGGTCTGGAGGATGTCGGAGAAGACGTACCGCGGCGTCTCCTTGTAGAGCTGGGCGAACTCCCGCTCGAGGGCCGGGGCGTCTTCCTTGCCGAGGTCCTGCGTCCAGGGCTTTTCCATCGCCTCATACAGTCGCCGTCCGAACAGGAACGCCGCGGTCCGGCGAACATGGTCGTTCGCCGCCTGCTGAAAGTCCTCGGCGGGGTCCAGAAAGTTCATGCCACCGTCGGGATCCTCGATGTAGCCGTCGATCGAGGTGTTCATCCAGTAGATGACCTTGCCCTCCGTGGATGGCCTGGGGCCGTGCCGGATGGCCAGGTCGCTCAGCATGGGTTCTGGGTCGACCACACGTACCAGAATGACGACGCCGTGCTCCCAACCCCTGGACAGGGTGCTGATTCTCTTCGACGCGCGAGAGACCAGCGCGCTCCTCGCAGTGCATGTGTGGGACGGCCCGAACCGCATCCTGGTCAGAGAGGGCCTCAGGATCGAAGGTGATCACGCGCATGGCCTGAGCGCGGACACCTTGCAGTGATCGCTCCTGGCGGGTCCGGCCTGGCTACGGATCAGAAGGCGCCTGGTCGGTGGGCGGCGTGTCGCGACTCCAGATCTGGGTGCATCGAGGGAGGTCCTTGATGCCGCCGCCTTCCGGGATCATGCCCCAGAGGAAGGGGATCAGGTACTGAGGCGCTTCGCCCAGGAACGAGGCCAGTTCGTCCTCGGTGACGGTGAGGGTGAAGGTCGGGCCTGGTCGCCCCGATTTCCAGCCTTGTTCCAGAGCTCGCCTGATGCATCCGGCGACGAGGACGGGACGGATCGCGATCGTTCGCTCTCCTGACCAGTTGTCCGGCCGGGCGCAGGGGAGTGACACCACAAGGACGCTTCCCGGGCCCTCGGCTCGCTCGACGGCGAAGGTGAGAGGACTCCAGCTCTTGTCCGCGCTGTACGTCGGCCTGTGGCTGACACGCCAGCGGAAGGCGATGCCGTCGACGGTGATGGGCCGCGAGCCCTTCTTCGGCATCGCCACAGCGCCTCCAAGCTCCCCTCTGGACCGTCGCTGTTCCGTGGGAGCACCGGAACCAGCGGGAAGTGATGCGAGACGCCCGCAAGCGTAGCCAGTGCCAGCCGGCATGATCGAGCTGTTTTCGCCGCCGATCAGACTCTCCGGCTGATCAGGCAGGGGGAGGAGCGAAGGGCAGGGAAGGGCGGCCGAGGCGGTCTTGAACCAGTCGCCGGCGATGAGCAGGGATGCGGCAGGCATTCATGGCCCGTTGCAGCAGATCGGCGTCGAACCCGTGGGTGCCCAGGTGGTCGAGGAGCGGATCATACCGATCAGCCCGGTCTCGCAGGAGCTCCGTGACCAACCGGAGTTCCAGCCGAACCACCGGCACATGGTGAGAGCCGCAGGTGATCAGGACGTAATGCTGCCAGGGCCCGCTGCCCACACATTCCCACCCGTCCGATTCGACCTGCCGCTCGACTGTGCTGAACTCCACCCGCACCCCGTTCACCTCGAATTTGGTGAAGTATTGCGAGGTTTCGGAGAGCCACGAGGCGGTGTACAGACAGGGGAACGCCGAGAGTGCTGCGGCGAACGTGTCCACGTCTTCTCGGCTTGCGAGCAGGATGTCGATGTCCCCGGCAGGGAGGGTGACGCCTTGCAGGAGTGCGGCGCTTGTGCCGCACACGCGATAAGCCGTGTCGGTGTCCGCAGCTCGGAGTGCATCGAGCGTCATGGCTAATGCCGTGGTTACATCCGGCAGGTTCAGTGACCTTGTCTCGTCGCTCATGGGATTCAACGTATCCGTCACGAAAGTGCGCGCGTCAGGGCCTCGACCCGCGGGTTCGAGGAGCGTGCCCGGGGGGTGGCGGAGCGCTGATCGCAGCACCGGTACACCGATCGGACCGGATGAGCTCCTCGGGGATGCCTGCGGCCTTGAGGGTGTCGATCTGCCGGGTGAGACTTATGAGACCGGCCTGCGGGAATGTCACTGTCGCGGGTACGCCCGGGCTCGTCTCGAAAGCATGGATACGAGACCATGGCCACTTGCCGTCACGCCGTGCGGCTCCCGCCGTTCGCCCGGCTCGAACGTCTGGGGCCAGGAGCCGCATGAATCCTTGCGTTGAACCGTGTGAGTCAGTCCTCGTCGACCACGGCAGGGGCGTGATCGGCGACCGAGACCTTCAGCTGGGCCGAGGAGGTCAGCACGCTTCCCACCGGTGCTCCGGCCCTGGCCGCATCGGTGACGACGCTGCGCTCACCAAGGTAGCCATAGGTCTTGCGGTCGAAAATGTATTCCTGCCGTTCACCGAGCACCGGATCGACCCTCGCCGCGGCGATGCCCGTACGGCCTGCGGCGTCCACGGCATGGTCGACGGTGATGACGCCGGG
>NZ_JBFAIA010000224.1:0-11468 GCF_040654455.1 Nonomuraea sp. NPDC050691 | reverse complement strand
CCGCTACGACAAGCGCGCCTACATCTTCCTGGGAACCGTCACCGTCGCCGCCTTGGCTATCTGGCTCCGGACCTGATCCAGGAAACAGCTCCTAGGCCCCGTCCCCGGCCTCGGTGTGCGGGACGAGGCGGGTGATCTCGTTCAGGGCCGTACGGGCGGAGGCGGCGTCGTGGACGCGGAACACGCGCGCCCCGAGCAGCGCCGACACCGCCAGCGTGGCGATGGTGCCCGCGTGCCGCTCCTCGACGGGCAGGCCGCCGAGCGTCTCGCCCACGAAGTCCTTGTTGGACACGGCCACCAGCACCGGCCAGCCGGTGGCGGTCATCTCGCCGAGCCTGCGGCTGACCTCCAGCGAGTGGTAGGTGTTCTTGCCGAAGTCGTGGGCCGGGTCGATGAGGATCGACTCGCGCGGCACGCCGGCGGCCACGGCGGCGCGCGCCAGGGAGACCGTGTGGCCGACGACGTCGGCCACCACGTCGGCGTAGGCGACCCGGTGCGGCCGGGTGCGGGGGGCCGCCGGGCCCGCGTGGGCGCACACCAGCCCGATGCCGTGCCGCGCCGCCACCTCCGCCAGGCCCGGGTCCGGGCCGCCCCAGGTGTCGTTGAGCAGGTCGGCGCCGGCGCGGGCGACGACGTCGCCCACCTCGGCCCGCCACGTGTCGACGCTGATGACCAGCTCGGGGTGCCGCTCGCGGACGGCCTCGACCAGCCCGGCGACCCGGCGGATCTCCTCGCGCGGGTCCACGTCCTCGCCCGGGCCCGCCTTGACGCCGCCGATGTCCACGATGTCCGCGCCGCCCTCGACGGCCCGGTCCACCGCCTCGACGGCCGCGCCGAAGCCGTAGGTGCGTCCCTTGTCGTAGAACGAGTCGGGCGTTCGGTTGACCACGGCCATCACCGCGTACTCCCCCGGCCCGAACGTCCGGTGGCGCAGCCGCAAAGTGCTCATCAGGGGCGAGCGTACCGCGCACCGGGCCGTCACCCGTCCGGCTGCGCCCGCGTCCTCAGCCACCCATCCCGATCTCCCCTCGCCCTGACACCCCTTGCTCCCGCCTTCCCCTTGGCCGGGTCCCTTTTGCTCCCGCCCTCCCTTGGCCCGGTCCCCCTTGCTCCCGCCCTCCCCTTTGCCGGGTGCCCTTGCTCCCCGCCCTCCCCTCGGCCGGACACTTCGTGCGCGACCGGACATGCCTTGCGTCCGCCCGCCACCGGGACACCCTCGCACCCGCCCCCGGGCCGCACACCCCACGCCCACGCCTCGACCGCACGCCCCCTCCCCGGTTCTCGCCGCGCGCTGCGCCGTTCCCGCGACCGTTCCCCGGCGCTGTTCCCCCGGGCGCGGTTCCCCCGGCGCTGTTCCCCCGCCGCTGCCGGCGCCCGCCTCCGGCCCCTTCAAGGCCGAGTGCCGGGACCGTTCCAGAGGAGGCCGGCGCGGGCCGGGCGTTTCACGGGGACCGTGCCGGAGGGCTGAGCCGTCATGAACGACGGGCCGGCGGAGCAGAGAGGACGGCCGAGGCGGCCGGCCGGCCGTTGGTGCGGAGGAAGGGCCGTGCGGGTCGGGCGGGGCCGTTCCGAGGGGCGCCGCACCCGTGGCGGCGTGTGGCCGGGGCAGGAGCCACACGTCGGGAGGTGCGAGGCCGGAGAGGCGCCGTAGCCGGGAAGGCACGGGGCCGGAGGAGGCGCGGCACCGGAGGAGGTCGGTGCCGGCGGCGGGGCCGGAGCCCTGCGGGAGGGGTGAGGGGTGAGGGATGGAGAGGTCCGGGCGGTGCCGTCAGGCGGCGGAGCCCTTCTCGGCCGTGGACAGGAAGTCCTGGGCGATGAGCGGCAGGCGGCGGCGGGCGTGGACGACGGCGATGACGCGCCGGACGGCGGGTTCGAGCGAACGCACCACGAGCCCGGCCCGGCTGGCCTGCTCGGCCATGCCCCGGTACCACAGCAGGGACGCCTTGCCGCTGCGCACGGCGTTGAGCCAGCCGTTGCGCTCGTCGGTCTCCACGACCACCACCGGATTGACGGAGTACTTGCCGAACATCGCGTCCAGCTCCCTGCGCCGGAGGCTCCCGCGGGCGGGCAGCGCCAGGCGCATGCCGTCGAGCCGGCCCATCGGCACCGGGTTCGGCAGCTCCATGCCGGGAGGCGAGATCAGCACGATCTCCTGGCGTTCCAGGGGATGGGTGATCAGGTCGGCCGGCACGGGCAGGTCGGTGAGCCCGAGGTCGGCGCGTTGCTCCCGGATGGCGTTGACCACGGCCTCACGTCCCTCACAGCGGACGATCTGGACGCGGACGCCGGGATGCTCGGCCGTGTAGGCCGGCAGGAGGCGCCCGGCGAGGCCGGGTTCGAGGGTGGGGGTGGAGGCGATGCGCAGCTCCGTGTCAGCGGAGCCGGCATGGCTGGCGAGACCTTCGATCTCGTGGACGGCGTCGAGCGCCTCCCTCGCCAGCTTCACCACCCGGCGGCCCTGGGCGGTGACCACGACACCGCGTCCGGACCGGGCGAAGAGCGTCAGGCCGAGTTCGCGTTCCAGGTCCCGTATCGCACGCGAAAGCGCAGGCTGTGCGATGTAGAGCGACCTGGCCGCATCGGTCATGGTGCGGTGCTCCGCAGTCGCGACCACATAGCGGAGCTGCTGGAGGTTCATGGCAAAGAAGCTAGGACACCACCCGCCGGCTGGTAGGGAACATGACGGAGATCACCTCGAATGATTTCGGACCGTAACCGAGTGCTGTCACATCCGTGACGGGTGATAAATCAGTATGCTTCTGCCCCAAATTTGGCAAAGCTCCGGCCAGCGACTTCCCAAGTCGCGCATTACGGACAAATGACCAGCGGGGGAGACAGCGTGACAGGCAACGGGCAGCATCCCCCTGCGCCCCAGGAGCCCGGCCAGCCCCAGCGGCCCCCCTCGCTCCCCTGGCCGCCTCCCGGCCACCGCCGCCCGGACGGCCAAGCCCCTCCGCCGCCCCCGCCGGGCTCCCACCAGCCTCCTGCCGACTGGCCGGGCGCCGGTCGGCCCGCCGAGTGGCCGAACGGTCAGGGGCCGTCCGCGCCGCCGCAGGGCGGCACACCCTACGGGCCGCCGTCGCCCCCGAGCGGTTCGCCGTACGGGCCGCAGTCGCCGAGCGCGCCGCCGTACGGGCCGCAGTCCCCGAGCGGGTCCCCGTACGGGCCGGGACCTCAGCCGTGCCCGCCGCATGGCCGGCCGCCCGCGCCGCCCCAGTCTCCGTACGGCCAGCCGCCCGCCCCCGCCCAGCCCTCGTACGGCCAGCCACCCACCCCCGCCCAGCCTTCATACGGCCAACCGCTCGCGCCGTCCCAATCCCCGTACGGCCGGCCGCCCGCGCCGCCCCAGCCCTCGTACGGCCGGCCCACCGCCCCCGCCCAGTCCCCGCACGGCCGGCCCACCGTGCCGTCCCCAGGCATGCCCCCGCACGGTGGAACGCCGTACCCGCCCCAGGCCCCACCCCAACAGGCGCCTCCTCCCGGCGGCCCGGCATGGCCTGGGCAGCAGCCCCCTCAGCAGCCCTACCCGCTGGGCCAGGCAGGCGGGTACCAGCCGCCCTCGCCCCCGCACGGCTGGCCGCAGCAGCCGCGCAGGAAGCGGGGCATGTCGGCGGCCGGCGTCGTGGGCCTGGTGTTCGGGTCGGTGGCGGCGCTGTTCGTGCTGCTCGTCGTCGGCACCGTGGCGTTCAGGAGCTCCTCCGGCACCGACACGACCACGCCTGTCGCCATCCCCACGTACGAGCCGCCGGCCTCGCGGCGCACCACGGACCCGGACCCCAGCGCCACCCGGGCGCGGCCCACGCAGGCGACGGAGACGAGCACGCCCGAGGAGACGGTCACCCCGCCGGCCCAGGTCAAGGTGGACCGGAGCCTGCGGACGAACTCGGTCTACCGCGGCGGCTCGCTGCCGCGGCTGAACTGCCCGGCCGGCAACGCGAACGTGTTCGACCACGCTCAGCTCAAGGCGCTCATCCTGAAGACCGGCGCGTGCATGAACCGGGCGTGGAAGCCGGTCCTGGAGAAGCAGGGCATCCCGTTCAGCCCGCCGAACTACGCGATCGCCGCCAAGCGCGGCAGGGGCGCGTGCGGCGACTACCCGCAGCCGGGCGGCATCGTCCCGTACTACTGCCCGCGCAACAACACCATCTACGCCTCCACCTCGGCGATGGCGCGGGGCAACGGCAGGTCCCGCGGGTACGGGCAGATCCTGGCGTGGAACGGCGGGATCATCAGCATGATGGCCCACGAGTACGGCCATCACGTGCAGAACCTGACGGGCCTGATGGACTCCTGGTGGGAGAAGACCCTGGACACCGGCGCCAGGAGCGGCAAGCTGGCGCTGAGCCGCAGGCTAGAGCTCCAGGCCACCTGCTTCGCGGGCATGTGGATGCGCTCGGTCGCCACGTCCTACCCGGTCAACACCTCCAACCGCGCCCGCCTGTTCTGGCTCTACAGCCAGGTGGGCGACTACCCGGGCTACCCGCGCGACCACGGCTCGCCCCCGAACAACAACCGGTGGTTCCGGCAGGGCTGGGAGCGCAGCCAGACGTACCAGTGCAACACCTGGATGGCCCCGTCCACGGCGACGTCCTGACGTCATACGGCGTTCATCTCAGGTTGAGCACATGTCTCGGTTGTCCCTATATGGGGACTAGAATCCTGGCAATCTTGTGCCCAACGGGGGGCAAAACCCAGTTTTGCCTGGTAGGCGTGAAGGAGCCGGTGTGAGCAAGCGCGATGGGGTAGACACCGCGGCGGGGGGCGGGAAACGGCGCCCCCGCCGTCCTCGCGCGGCGTCCGGCGCCCGGCCGGGCCCCTCCGCTCAGGAGGGCCCCGAAGCCCTCGAGGGGCCCACGGGCGGCCCCGAAGGTGACGCGGCACATGACGCCGCGGAACCGGTCGCGCCGGGCCGGGAGCGGCCCTCTCGCGAGGACGCCCGTTCCCGGCAGCCCCGCCGCTCCGGCGTGAACGCCCCGGGAGGCGACGACCACCCGTCCGGCGGTAGAGGGGGAAACGCCGGGCCGGGCGCGCCGGGCGGCAAAGGCGGACCGGGTGGCAAAGGGCCGGGCGGCAAGGGGAGCCGGGGCCCGGGACGGCCGGGCGGCGCCGCGCCGCGCTTCGCCAGGCCGCTGAACGCCGGCTCCATCCTCGGCTGGACCGCGCTGTCCGCGATCGTGCCCGGCGTCGCGCACCTGCGCGCCGGGCACCGCCGTACCGGCCTGGCGCTGATCGGCGTGTACGCGGTGCTGCTGCTCGCCGCCCTGGCCTACTACCTGGTGAACGGCCTCGAGGGCTTCACCGGCCTGGCCGACACCGACGCGATGCTCACGGTCGTCGTGGTCGCCTCGCTGGGAGCGCTGAGCTGGTTCGCCCTGATGGTGACCTCGTACGTGGCGCTCCGCCCCAACCGGCTGAACCAGCAGGGCCAGATCCTCTCCGGCATCCTGGTGGGCGTGCTGTGTGTCGCGGTGATGGCGCCGTTCGCGCTGACCGCGAGCAGCGTGCTCGAGTTCAAGAACACCGTCCACGCCATCTTCCCCAGCGCGCCGGACGATCCCGGCATCGCGCCGATCAAGACGGCGGATCCGTGGAACGGCGCGAACCGGGTCAACTTCCTGCTCATCGGCGGTGACGCGGCCGGCAACCGGACGGGCGTGCGCACCGACAGCATGACGGTGGCCAGCATCGACATCCGGACGGGCAACACGGTGCTGTTCAGCCTGCCGCGCAACCTCCAGCACGTGCGCTTCCCGCCGACGTCCCCGCTGCACAAGCAGTTCCCCCACGGCTTCATGGCCGAGCTGCCGAACGGCGGCCTGCTCAACGAGGTCTGGCAGTACGCCAACGACAACCCGCAGCTCATGGGCGGCCGCAACAAGGGCCCCCGGGCGCTGATGGACGCCATCGGCCACACGCTCAACCTCAAGATCGACTACTACATGCTGATGAACATGTTCGGCTTCGCGGACCTGGTGGACGCCATCGGCGGCCTGAAGATCCGCGTCGAACAGGACGTGAAGTGGGGCGGCCACTTCGGCACCGCCGGCACCATCAAGGCGGGCTACCGGAGACTGACCGGCGAGCAGGCCCTGTGGTACGGCCGCTCCCGCGTCAACAGCGACGACTTCTCCCGCATGGGCCGCCAGCGTTGCGTCATCGGCGCCTTCGCCAAGCAGGCCACGCCGGCCAAGATCCTGACCAACTTCAGCAAGATCATGGCGGGAGCGAAGCGCCTGGCGCAGACCAACATCCCGGAGCCGCTGCTCAAGCCGCTGGTCGATCTGGCGTTGAAGGTGAAGAACGCCAAGATCACCAGCATGCAGTTCGTGCCGCCGGACTTCTGGCCGGGCTCCGCCGACTGGGTCAAGATCCGCCGGTTCGCCGCCAAGGCGCTCTCCGACTCGGTCAAGCCGCGCAGCGCCCAGGCGGCCAACGTCAGCGCCTCGCCCGGGACGCCCACTGCGGGGTCGCCGACCTCGTCGAGCCCGGTGACGGCCGCGCGGCCGACGCAGACGCCGACCCGCAACGGCTCCCAGAAGACGGCCAAGACGCTCGAAGAGCTCTGCGGCCTGTGACGCCTCCCGGCCTCCCCGTCCATGATCGACGAGGGAGACGCCGCCCCAGGCCCTCCCGGCATTCCCTCCCGGACGGACGAGGGGAGGCCGGACCCGTTCCAGCCGGAGACCGCCTCAGCCGGGGACCGCGTCAGGCGGAGACCGCGCCCCGCCGGGGCAGCAGCGCGAACGCGCCCAGGTAGAGCACGGCCGCGACGATGAGCAGCCCCTTGTAGCCGATCACCAGCGCGAGGTACTCCAGGCAGCCGCCCACCATCGCGCCCAGCAGGTTGGCCCCGAACGAGGTCGTCGCGTCGGCCGTGTCGGCGAACCGCTTGGCGAAGACCACGTTCGCCGCGAAGATCGGCAGGAACGCCACCGTGACCGCGGCGACGGCCCGCAGCGGCAGCGGCAGGGACAGCAGCCACGTGTTGGGCACCAGCCAGGCCAGCAACAGGCCCGCGAGCAGCACGCCGTACATGACGGGCAGGGGTGGGGTGCGGAAGCGGCGCGTCACCTCGACGGCGGCGAGCACCGCGACGAGCACCCCCGCGAACACCACGGCGTTGACCACCCACGTCGTGCCGAACAGCAGCGCGAACCCGGTCACGCTCTTGGTCTCCAGCAGCAGGAACCCCACGCCCAGCAGGAACAGGTCGGCGTACGGGCGCATCCGCCGGTAGGGGCCGGCCACGGCGCGGACGGCGAGCAGGCTGACCGCGAGGACCAGCCCCAGCGTGATGAGGTAGATCGGCGGGATCGTGCGGTCCCTGAGGTAGAGGAACGGCCGGTCGTCGCCCGCGGGCGGCGGGGTGGCGGGGGGGGGGCCGGGCGGCATGTCGCCGCCGGCCGCCGCGGACGGCCGGGCCTGACGGGCGTCAGGATGTGACGGGCGTCAGGGTGTGATGATGGCGAGCTTGTCGACGTAGTCCAGGGTCGCCCACAGGTTGTCGTCGGAGCCGACGGCGAGCTGGAACGGCCCGGCGAGCGATGTCGGGGTCGGGTACTCGCTGACCGTCCCCGAGGTGGTCACGCTGCCGATGTTGCTGCCGACCTGCTCGGCGAACCACAGGTTGTCGTCCGGCCCGAGCGTGATGCCCCACGGGAAGCTGTTGGGGTCGGTGACCGCGTACTCGGTGAAGCTTCCTGAAGTGGTCACCTTGCCGACCCGGCCGCCTCCGTCGGTGTACCAGAGGTTGCCGTCGGGGCCCGTGACGATGCCGATGGGCATCGCGTCGTTGCTCGGGGCGGGGTACTCGGTGACGGTACCGGAGGTGGTCATCTTGGCCACGCCCTGGGCCAGCGCCTGGGTGAACCAGAGCTTGCCGTCCGGGCCCGTGGTGATCAGGCAGGGGTACGCGCCGGAGGTCGGCAGGCTGAACTCGGTGATCGTGCCGGAGGTGGTGATGCGGCCGATCTTGTTGGCGTCGATCTCGGTGAACCACAGGGCGTCGTCAGGGCCGACGGTGATGCCCCAGGGGTACGCGTTCTCGGTGGGCAGCTCGTACTCGGTGATCGTGCCGGAGGTGGTGATGCGGCCGATCCGGTTGCCGATCGCCTCGGTGAACCACAGCGCGCCGTCCGGGCCGGTGGTGATGTGCGCCGGCTCGGAGACCGCGTTGGGCAGCGAGTACTCGGTGAACAGTCCCCCGGTGGTGACCTTGCCGATCTTGTTGGCGTAGTTCTCGGTGAACCACAGGTTGTCGTCCGGGCCGCCGGTGATGCCGACCGGTGTGGACGGGCTCGTCGTGATGGAGATCTCGCTGATCGACGGCGTGCGGAGGGCCTGTGCGCGCCGCTCGGCCCGCGGGTTCGGGGTCGGCGGGTACTTGCACCGGATGTGCCGGTGCCCCGGCATGCGCTTGAGGGTCAGGCACAGCTTCACCCACGGGCGCAGGTGCTGGTTCGGGGCCGGCGGATCGGCCGACGCGACGGCGGGCAGACCGGACCCGGCCAGCAGGACCAGGACCGCGACGGGGTAGGCGACGATTCGACTGCGGAAAGGCATGGCATCCTTCCAGATCGACGAGAGAGAACGCGGCGCGGCGGACAGGACGATCGCGTGATGGCGAGCCGTCCCGCCGACGGCCCCGCGGCCGGGAAAGAAATTCCGCCCGGCGCTCCGAATGATCCTGCGCGCGCCGCCGTCCCCTAGCGGCCTCTTCGCCAGTGGCGGGTCACGTCTCCCTCAATTCATCGGCGCAACGGCCGCGATGTCGTCAGGCCACCGAATGGATGATGCTGCCCGTGTAGCCGCCCGAGATCGCGCCCTGCGGAATGTCGATGACGATCGTGGGCTGCCAGCTCGTGGAGGTGCCGGTCGGGCCCTTGGACGCCCGGAAGGCGACCACCGGGACGGTCAAGGCGACCTTCTGCGCGGCGGTGGCCTGTCCCGGGGTGCGGGTCCCGGTGCCGGTCTGCGCGGTGGTCGGGCCGGACCAGTAGGCGATGTGGGCCTTCGTGATGGTCTCCAGCCCCGAGCCGCTGCCGGTGGTGAAGTCCGTGGCGGACACGGTCGCGGTCCAGGTGCGGTTCCCCGACCGGGTGTCGTTGACCGTGATCGTGCCCAGCGAGGCGCTGATGGAGCCCCCACGACTGCCGGCGCCCAGGTTGGCGGTGTTGGGAACGATGATCTCCAGTGGGAACAGGCGCGCCTCGATCGTCGCGTGCACGGCCTGATGGGACGTGGCCCCGGCGCCGGGAACGGCGGGGACGAGCGCCAGAGCGACCGAGGTCGTCAGCGTGGAGGCGATGGCGGCCGCTTTCCTCACGTGGTGACTCCTCAAGCCTCTCGTGGGCGGGGTTGGAAAGACCGAACGCATCCTAGATCGACAACGGCGTCTCACGATGGCCGGCCGCGTTTCCCGGCGGCAAATTCATCGCCAACACATCGCATTCACGATGCGTCGGCCAGGGAATTGGGTAACGCCCTTCTTTCGTTCGCGGGCGCCCCGGAAACGGCCACCTGGAAACGCATCGGCGGACCTGAAAGGCATTGTGCCGGGATCCGTCAGATCACGGCAAAAAAACGCCAGTCACCGCGTGGGGTCACGTTCCGGACTCTCCGGTTACGCGCACAATGTGGCTCCGTGTGTCGGGCCCCGCGGTCTGGGGCGCTTCTTCGAAGGGATCGGCAGTGTTCAAGAGCCGTTACGGTGCCCTGTGGGCGGCTGTCGCCGTGGTGACCGTCACCACGGTGGCTGCGCAGCCCGCCCGGGCCGATACCTGTGCCGCGTCGACGACGTGTTCGACGACGGTCACCTTCTCCGTCAGCGCCGGCGCCGGGCTGACGATCACGGTGCCCGACGGCCCGGTCAGCGTCGGCACCGGTTCGCCGGGCGGCAGCATCAGCGGGACGATCGGCTCGGTGACCGTGACCGACGCGCGAACCGCGCTCACGGCCACCTGGGTGGCGCAGGTGTCGGCCACCGACTTCACCACCGGCGGCGGCACGCCCTCCGAGACCGTGGCCAACAGCAGGATCAGCTACTGGTCCGGAAACGCCGTCACCACCGGCACGGGCACCTTCGTCGCGGGGCAGCCGAACGCCGGCTCGGCGGTCGTGCTGGACCAGGTCCGCGTCGCGTACAGCAAGACCACCGGATCGGGCAACAACTCCGCCGCCTGGACCCCGACCATCGTGGTCGACGTCCCCGCCCAGGCGGTGGCCGGCATCTACACCGGGACGGTGAGACACTCCGTTGCCTAGCCGCCCCCTGGTCCGGGCGGCGCTGGCCACCCTCTTCGCGCTCGTTTCGCTCGGGACGTGGGCGACGCCTCCGGCCACCGCGACCGGCCCCGGCCGCGGAACGGCCGCGGGTGACAACGACGCGGCGGGCGAGAACACCATCGGCATCAGGCTCGTCGAGGTGCCCGCCAGCCGCGTCGCCGACCCGCGCGCCCAGCGCTACATCGTCGACCACGTCAATCCCGGCACCACCTTCACCAGGCGCTTCGCGGTGGTCACCGACGCGAACCGTCCCGTGCGCGCCCGCCTGTACGCGGCCGCCGCCGGCATCGAGAAAGGGCGCTTCACGTTCGCGCCCTTCGGCACCGCGAACGAGCTCAGCTCGTGGATCACGCTCGACCGTTCCGTGGTCCGCCTCAAACCGGGCGGCCAGGCGGAGGTGAAGGCCACCGTCCGCGTGCCGGAGACGGCCACGCGGGGCGAGCGGTACGCCGTCATCTGGGCCGAGGTCTCCTCCCCCGGCCCCGGCCCGGAGGGCAACGTCGCCCTGGTCAACCGGGTCGGCATCCGCGCGTACCTGGACGTCGGCCCCGGCGGGGAACTGCCGTCCAACTTCGAGATCGGCGAGATCGTCCCGCAGAGGACCGCCGACGGGCAACCGAAGATCGTGGCGGACGTCGCCAACACCGGCCACCGGGCCGTGGACCTCGAAGGGCAGGTGACGTTGTCCGGCGGGCCGAGCTCTCTGAGCGCGGGGCCGTTCCCCATCGAGCGCGGCACGACCCTGGCGCCCGGCGACCGCGGCCGCATCAGCGCGACACTCGGCGAGGACCTGCCGGACGGCCCGTGGCAGTTCAAGATCACGCTGCGCAGTGGGGACATCAGGCACACAGCTACGGGCACCCTGTCCTTCCCGGCCGAGGCCGGGACCAGCGGCCTGGCCGCCACCCTGGACTCCCCGCTGGTGCTGGCGCTGGCCGGGGCGGGGGCGCTGGCGGTCGTCGCCACGGGCGCGGCCCTCCTGGTCCGCCGCCACCTGAGACGCCGGGGGACGCTCGTCTGAGCCCGCGCCGCGCGTCAGGACGGCCGGCCGGGCCGCGTCGCGAGCGGCCGGCAGGGTTGCCTCGGCCGCCCGATCATGCTGTTCCTGGCGCTCCTGATGGCGCTCGCCATCGACAGCGGCCGGCTGTACGGGACGAGCTTCTTCCGGATCTCGGTGTTCCTGC